>NZ_BAAADJ010000021.1 GCF_039522365.1 Bacillus carboniphilus
CGCAAAATAACAAATAAATATACAAATACAAAAAGATTGTGGTCATTAAAAACGTTGACCACAATCTTTTTTCTTAACTTCAGCTAGATTTGTCCCAGCCTCTTTACTATTTCTGCCTCTTTAAAAATTGAATAATTTCATCAAAAGGCTGTTCTTCCCTTACAAGGTCATACTTCCATAAGGGGCACCCTACATCCCTAACTCGTTTACTAACCACATCCATTGTGAATGATTTGGGTGTTAACTCTTCATGGACCTCATCCCAGAAGAGTGGTGTTGCTACTAATCCCTCTTCATTCCCTCTAACAGAATACGGTGCAATAATGGTTTTGCCTTGACCATGCTGGATATAGTCTAAGTAAAGTCGGTTCCCCCTATTTTTTTTGAGTCTTTCTATCGTAAAGTCATCCTCGTTTCCATTTAAAATGGACAGTGCTAAGAATTCTGTGAATAATGCTGTTTCCTTATAAGAATAAGATTTTGGCAACGGTATATATACTTGTAACCCCTTATTACCAGAAGTTTTTATAAAGGATTGTAAGTGTAACTGATCTAATTGTATTTTCAAGAGTTTAGCTGCTTTTACAGCAAGTTGAAAATATTCTCGAGAAGGTGGGTCTAAGTCAAAAACGATTTCGGAAGTACCATTCTCGTTATATTGATTAAATGGAATGTGGAACTCAAAAGCTAACTGGTTTCCTAGCCACATATATGTTCTAAGGTCATTACACACTATATAATCAATGTCCTCGTTCCTGATGGTCTTTATAAAATTAGGTGCATAATCAGGGCAATTTTTTTGATAAAAGCTTTCACTCCCAAATCCATGAGGGTATCTGATAACAGTTAACAATCGATTATATAAAAATGGTTGAATAAACGAGTAGATTCCTCTCATGTAACCAATATAATCAACTTTTTCAATACCGTTCCATAAAGGCTTATCTGGATGAGTAATGGTAACATCATTAGGTAAATTGAGAATATCTAACCGGTATTTTTCTAACGTACAATCAGAGGGTTTAAGATCAAAACGAAATCCCACAAAATGAGGTTCTCTCAGTTCGTGGTCTGTTACCTTTTCTAATATTTTTAATTCCACACAAATAGCAGGTTCAACGAAGTAAAATGAACCAGATGTAGAAGTTGTATTTTGTTTTATAATCTGATTCAAAGCGGCTTTTTCTTCTTTTGAAATACCAAAATAAAAAAGTCCTACTTCGACGATTCTTTTATCATCATATACACCCACATAATAGTATCCATTTTTTTCATCCCACTTAGTAATAAAGGCAGTCAAGTGCTTCCAATTTTTATCTTTAATCCAATGGGAAGTTCTTTTACCCTGTTCCCAAGTTGATTTTTGCGCTTTGGCCACGATTCCTTCAGCGTCATAATCAAAGGCTTTCTGTTTGATATCGTCATAATCTTTAAAAGTGGGGATGTACTGAATTAAATGGGTGTGGCCCGGTGTTGGTTTCAATGGTAATTGTGAGTCTTTAAAAAATGTATAGAGAAGTTTTTTGCGCTCAATATATGATTGATTTTGGATGTTCTCACCTTTGAAAAATAACAAATCGAAAACTAAAAACGAACAAGGAAATCGCTCATATTCTTTTTGAATGCGTTCTGCTGACCGCATTCTTCCTCTTTGTTGGACTTTTTGAAAACTAGCGTGATAGGAAGACAATAACATTACCACTTCACCATCTAGTTGGATTGGAAGATATGGCTCAAAAGAATCTTTGTGTTCCAAATAAAATTCATATATTTCTGGGAAGATAGAGGATAAATCATTTCCATTTCGGCTCTTAAATTCGAATGTATGTTGGTCAAAATAAAGTAGAGCTCTAAAACCATCATACTTTATTTCATATTCCCAATCCTTTTGTTTAGGAATTTCTCCTAGCTCTGGGAGCATTGGTTTCATATCGCAAACACCTCTTTGTTAGCTTTACCCATTTAGGAACAATATTTCCATAATATTTTCTGTATGAGATGGACCTACTAACCATCAAACTAATGGTAAACCAAATTAAAAGAGGGGATTTCATGCATACGATATGGAAAGGAAGTATTAGCTTTGGATTGGTAAACATTCCAGTTAAATTGCACGCAGCAACGGATGACAAAGGTGTTAAATTTAGAACCTTACATGAAAAATGTAACTCTCCAATTCGCTATGAGAAGGTCTGCCCTGTATGTGAAGAGGAAGTTGGACAAGATGATTTAGTAAAAGCATACGAGTACGCCAAAGGCAAATTCATTGTAGTGGAGGATGAAGAACTTAAAAAGCTAAAAGGCGAAGCAGAAGATCGAGCTGTTGAAATTATCCGGTTCGTTAAGATGGAAGAAATTGATCCAATCTATTTCGAAAAAAGTTATTATTTGTCACCTAATGATGGAGGAGGAAAGGCGTACTCTTTATTAAGGGCTGCATTAGGGGAATCTGGAAAAGTCGGTATCGCTAAAATGGCTTTCCGGTCCAAAGAGCAATTAGCCGTACTAAGAGTTTATAATGATACGATTGTGATGGAAACGATTCATTATCCAGATGAAGTTCGAAGTACCGAGGACGTACCAAATGTTCCTGCGAAGACGGAAATTGCAGAAAAAGAGTTAGAAACTGCAATTTTACTTATTGATCAGTTAACTGCGGAGTTTAATCCAGAAGAGTTTCATGATGATTATAGAGAAGCGGTTCTTAAGTTCATTGAGTCGAAGCGTACCGGAGAGGAGTTTGTTACACCTGAAGAAAAAGACAAACCAAGCAATGTGACCGATTTAATGGCTGCATTACAAGCTTCAATCGATAGAACTAAGCCAACAACAACAAAGGCTAAAGAGGCAAAACCAGCAACAAAGGCAAAAACAACTAAGAAGAAAGCAACTACTAAAACAAAAGCAAAGAAGAATGCGTAGTTCTGAGTAAACGAACGAATTAAATCTCTATGGGCAAATAACTCTCTTTAAACATACTTTAATATAGACCGTATGAAATGAGGGAGTTTATGAAAAAGCTGTTGATTTTTTTAGACCCAGGAATTGATGATTCCCTGGCTTTGATGTATGCCTTGTCACAACCTGAATTCGAAGTGGTTGGAATCGTATCTAGTTATGGGAATGTGACTAAAGAACAAGCCATTCACAATACAGCGTATTTATTGGATTTGGCAGGCATTAAAGATGTTCCTATAATTGCTGGAGTAACAGGTCCTTTATCAGGAGAAGCGGTTTCTTTTTACCCAGAAATTCATGGTGAGGAAGGATTAGGACCTATTAAACCGCCACCGGAACAATACCAAGATGTTGAGATTTATGATATAAACAAAATCAGAGAACTGATTGAAGAGCACGGTGATTCCTTAACCATTGTTAATTTAGGGAGACTTACTGATCTGGCGGTGTTATATATTCTGTATGGACCTGAGTTTGTAAATCAAGTTAAAGAAATATATATAATGGGGGGCGCTTTTTTAGTTCCTGGTAATGTGACTCCAGCTGCGGAAGCAAATTTTTATGGGGATCCTATAGCCGCAGACCTAGTAATGGAAAAGGGTAGAAATATTACAATCTTTCCCTTAAATGTAACTAGTAAAGCTTTGCTTACTCCTGATTTAGTAGATTTTTTAGCAGAAAACAGTCGCTCGCCATATGCGTCACTTTTCGAACCCATATTTGACTATTATTTTAAAGCTTATCAAAAATTAGTACCTGGGATACAAGGAGCTCCAATTCATGATTTATTGGTGTTAAGTGCGTTGGTTAATCCAGAAATGGTTAAAGTTTTAAAAAGAAGAGTCCGAGTTGAATTGGGTGGAGACTTCAAAGGGGCAAGTGAAGCAGATTTTAGACCAAAGCCAGAAGAACAACCGGAGGAAACCCTTGATACTATTGCAATGGAGATGGATTATCAAGCTTTTATTTTTGATGTAATTGAAATCTTCCTACGTGGAGAGGTGGCTGAAGAATAAAAGTTGACAATTTATTTGAACCATTTTATAATGATAGTGAAAATCATTCTCATCACCACCCCCTCGGTGATGAAATGAAAATATATGGATTCGATAGCAGAGTATGTCCTAAGTGGATGACTCTGTTTTTTTTTTTTTCTTAAATAAGGATTCGAATAAAGTATGAAACTTAACGGAAAATAATGATATAGAAAGGAGGAGTCGTTATGACGAAAAGAAACCGTAAAACAAAGAGTGGTTTACAAAGTGTGAAAAAACAAATGAACTCAAACTCTATTCCATCTGGATCAAATGCTAGAGAGACAGAGAAAACTCGGCCCAACTGAATGACTGGGGACATTGGAGTGGTCTAAATGAAATTCATGAATATTCAGGGGGTTCCGATCTCTTATTATGATAAAGGGGAGGGTATACCGCTTGTACTCATTCATCCCCCTGGTTTTGGACATAAGGTGTTTTATCGGCAGTTTCCCCTTACACAGTATTTTCGATGCATTATCCCTGATTTAAGCGGTCATGGAAATAGTGGAGTTTACAAGGTACAACCAACTATAGATGACTATGTTGAAGAGTTACGAGCTTTAATGGAGCATTTATCAGTGGAGAGCTTCTTTTTATTTGGTTATTCATCTGGTGGGTCTGTTGCACAAGCTTTTTCAATTAAATACCCCCATAAAGTTAGAGGATTATTATTAAGTGGGGCATATCCTAAGGTATCCTCTACTATATTAAACGTGGAGCATCGAATCGGAATTTGGCTAGCCAAAAATCATCCGAAAATATTATCAAAGATGCTCAGCACAAATCATGGAATCGATAAACATAGTACATTAGAGTTGTATTGGTATTTACGAAAATCAAATCCCAGAGTATGGGCAAACTTCTACAAAGAAGCTTTACATTTTAACTGTGTCAGGCAGTTGCAGCAATTGACAATGCCTGTATTACTTCTGTATGGAAGTCTAGCGGATCCTATCAACAAAAGTGTACGAATTTATAAAAAATATTTACAACCAGAAATAATCTTCATTAACAAAGCAACTCATCAATTGCCCGTATATCATGCAGAAGAAATAAATGTCCAAATAATCAATTTTATAAAAGTAAAAGACCAAGCTTCTACTAAGATGTAGAGGCTTGGTCTTTTTCAGGTTTAATGGCTATGAAAACTAACAAGCAGGATATAGCACATAATGCTAAGAAACCACCGAATAACCAAGATTTATGTGTTTTCATTAAAATGGCTACTATAGGTGGTCCTGCTGCAACTCCAACGAAACGCATAGAACTATATAATGATGTAATCGTTCCCCGCTGTTCCTTCTCGATTCCTTCTGTAATAAGTGCATCTAAAGAAGGGAGAGAGACACCAATACCGATCCCACCTAATGTAAAAAGTGCCATAAGATACCACAGGTTTGTGGAGAATAATACTAAAAAGCTAGTCGCTCCTAGTACTAACACCCCGATAAAGGTGAGCCATTTCATGAGCACCTTATTTTCTTTAATTACTTTTCCAGTAATAAAAGAAGCGAGGCAGAGAGCCCCCAAAGGTAGGGCTAGATAAAGACCTTTCTTAATATCCATAATATTGTATTTATCCTCAAATATCTTTGAGAGGTAAAACAGCTCTCCAAAAAGGACAAACATCAATATGCCACCAATAAAAAAGATGGAGTAAAGCCATTTGCCGTCAACTTTAAAAATCTTTTTGATATTTTGTAAAAAACGGCCGATAGATACTTTTTCTTGATCAGTTTTTGGTGTTTTGACTAAAAATAGTACAAGTAGAATGGAAATGGTACAGAATATTGGAAAAGAGAAGAAAGGTACAAACCAAACTATAGCAGCTAATAACGCGCCTAATACAGGGCTTAGTACCTTTCCAAATGTATTCGCTGTTTCAATCATCCCTAAAGCACTGCTGACATCTTCCTCTTTACGGAACATATCACCTACTAGCGGGAGAACAATAGGAGAAGCACCGGCTGCTCCAACACCCTGAAGAATTCTTCCTATTAGTATGAAAATATAGGCAGAATCAAGGAACCAACTTGCAATACCTGATACAAGCCCTCCAACACCAGCAATAATAAGACTAGGGATTATGACTTTTTTTCGACCCCATTTATCAGATAAAAATCCAGCAATAGGAATCAATATAATTGCTACTATAGAGTAGACTGTGATGATTAAACTGGATTGAAAGGAACTTATATTTAGTTTGTTTTCCATTGTAGGGAGTACAGGTATAAGCATCGAGTTACCAAGTGTCATGACTAATGGAATAGATGCTAAAGAGATGATTGCCCATTTTTGCTGATGAGTATCATCTCTCGTTATACTTTTGGGATCAGTCAGTTCAGCCCCGTTGTTTTTCGGCTTGGCTTTTGTCCCGTCTTGTAATTTTTCAATATGTTCCATTCAGTTCGCCTCTTTTAAACATCATTATTTTTAATATGGACGGTTAATGGCGAAATTATTGAACAAGAAAATTCCATTTTCTTCGTAAAATGTTTGACAATTTTGAATGAACGTAATAAGATAATAAACAAATTAAATGACGTGAGCGATGATGAAGAGTAGTAGTTCTTTTTGGTTTCTTTAGAGAGCTGATGGTTGGTGTAAATCAGTGTAACCGGAGAATGAATGGACTTCTGAGCTTCCAAACTGAAATCTGTAAAGAGAGTAGGATTTGGCGAATCAGCCTAATCGTTACAATAAGGCAGTCATTCATGTTTTTGGATGATAAAGATGAGCTTTCGAGCTAATAAAGGTGGCACCGCGGGGTACTTCGTCCTTTTTGGATGTAGTATCCCTTTTTGTATTAATAAAAAGAGTTCCAATAAACAAAAAAATCGTTGATTGAGAGTAGTAAGAAACATTCTTTTCTTCATGGTAGTAGCATTTACTACCCCAGAGAGTCAGGGCTGGTGGAATCCTGATAAGAAAAGGTTTCTGAATGGACTCATGAGAGACCCTTTGAACTTTAAGTAGAAGGATCCGGAATCCTCCGTTATCAGGAGAAGGATTTTCAAGAAGAAAATCCTTGCCGAGTGGGAGATATTTATCTCCAATTAGAGGTGGTACCGCGTTAATACGTCCTCTTTCTACTACAAATATGTGGTGGGAAGGGGACTTTTTTAGTTTTAACAAAGCCTTAAGTTTAGTCTAGTTCAGTTTAGAAAAGGAGAGCAAAGTTAGATGAGCCAAGTAGAGAGTATACGTATTCATGTTGAAGAGATGGAGGGAGATGTAATGACCCCTATCCAGATCTTTCAAAGCTTGAAGGGTGAGAAAAAATGTTTGCTTGAAAGCTCAAGTAAACATGAAGTCAGTGGCAGATATTCATTCATTTCAGCCAACCCTTATATGGAGTTTGTTTCATTTGAGAATGAGCACCACATAAAAAAACAAAAACAAGAAGTTGAAATCGTACAAGGAAAAACGATTGAAGTATTAAAGAAATTACTCCCCAAAATAGATGATTTACCACATTTCCCTTTCGTTGGTGGAGCAGTTGGATATTTAGGATATGACATTATTAGGCAGTATGAAAAGATTGGAAATGTCCCATCGGACCCGCTTAATCTTCCGGATGCACATCTCATGTTTTATGAAGATGTTTGTATCTTTGACCACCTGCAAGAAAAAGTGTACCTTGTGGCTTTGAGTATGGGTGGTCAGGATAACCCGCGGGAGCGAGTACAGAAAACGAAAACGTCATTGGAGAATATATCCAGAGCTAATGAAAGGAAAAGCTTTCGAACGTCCACATATCACTCAAATATAACCAAAACAGCGTTTTTGGAGAATGTGAAAAAGGCGAAAGAACGAATCAAACAAGGTGACATTTTTCAGGTTGTTTTGTCACAACGATTACAGAGTTCATTTGATGGAGATCCTTTTACATTCTACAGACAATTACGAAAATTAAATCCTTCTCCTTATATGTTTTATATCGATTTTTCAGATTACATTGTTCTCGGAGCCTCGCCCGAAAGTCTGATTAAGACAGACGGGGAAACAATTACTACGAATCCGATTGCAGGAACAAGACCAAGGGGGAAAACCTTTGAAGAAGACCAAGCACTTGGGAACGAATTACTAGCTGATGAAAAAGAGCGTGCCGAACACGATATGCTTGTAGATTTAAGTCGCAATGATATCGGTCGAATCGCAAAAGTCGGAACCGTCCAAGTGAAGAAATATATGGAGGTTGAACACTTTCAGCATGTCATGCATTTAGTTTCGGAGGTAGTAGGTGAATTAAAGGATGACATTCATCCCTTGGATGCTCTAGCAGTATCACTTCCTGCAGGGACTGTATCTGGTGCCCCGAAAATTCGTGCTATGTCTATACTCAATGAACTAGAGGGTGAGAAAAGAGGGTTGTACTCAGGTGCAGTCGGCTATGCATCCTTTAACGGACAACTTGATTTTGCATTGGCTATTCGAACGATGGTCATAAAGGAGAATATCGCCTATGTTCAGGCAGGAGCAGGAATTGTGCATGACTCTGTCCCTGAAAAGGAATATGAAGAAACTCTAAATAAGGCGAAATCTCTATTGGAGGTAACATCATGATATTAGTCATTGATAACTACGATTCGTTTACCTATAACCTTGTCCAATATATAGCAGAAATGGAGGATGTAATCGTTCATAGACATGATGAAACCACGATTGAGGCTATTAGAAATTTAAATCCAAAAGGAATCGTGATTTCTCCTGGACCAGGGAGACCTGAAGATGCAGGGATTTGTGTTGAAGTGATACGAGAATTTTCCGGCCATATTCCAATATTAGGGGTTTGTTTAGGACACCAAGCCATAGGGATTGCTTTTGGTGGAAGAGTTATTCAAGCTGAAACCATCATGCATGGAAAAAGATCAACTATTAAATATGAAGAAAACGGACTCTTCTTAGAATTCAATAGCCCACTAGAGGTCATGCGATATCATTCGCTGGTAGTGGATAAAAACACTCTACCTTCAATATTGAAAGTTACTGCTGATTCATTGGATGATTTCGAAATCATGGCAATAGAGCATCAGGAGTATCCGGTTTTTGGAGTTCAATTCCATCCTGAATCAATTGGGACAACGAATGGTAAGAAATTGATACAAAACTTTATGGATGTTGTGAGGAAGGAGAATGGACATGAAAAAAATTTTACAACAATTAAGTGAAGGTAAGTCACTATCTATAGGTGAAATGAAAGAAGCAGTCAAGCTAATGTTTTTGGATGAAACAACTGAAAGTGAAATTGCAGCTTTACTTATGGCACTTAAACTAAAAGGAGAAACAGTGGAAGAAATTACGGGCTTAGTCGAAGCTTTAAGGGAAAATGCGTTAGTATTTGAAGACCAGATCCCTGGTTTAATTGACAACTGTGGAACGGGAGGGGATGGGTCAAAGAGCTTCAATATTAGTACGACTTCTGCCTTTGTTCTTGCAGGGGCAGGGCTAAAAGTTGCCAAACATGGGAATCGTAGCATTACATCAAGGTCTGGAAGTGCAGACGTATTAGAGTACTTGGGTGTCTCCTTAAAAATGTCGGCAACAGAGGTGAAAAATACGATTGAAGAAGTTGGGATTGCCTTTTTATTTGCACCACATGTGCATCCAATGATGAAGAAGATAATGAATGTAAGACGTTCTTTAAACATCCCTACGATTTTTAATTTGATTGGTCCATTAACCAACCCTTTGCAGCTGGAAACCCAAGTTTTAGGCATATACCGCGAAGACCTTTTAGAACCTTTTGCAGAAGTTTTAAGAAACTTAGGGCGAAAAAGAGCTGTGGTTTTATATGGAGCAGGAGGGGTAGATGAAGCTACCCTTATTGGGGAAAATCACTATGTTTTATTAAATGACGGTGTCATTACCAAACATACTATAAGCCCAGAAGATGTAGGATTAGAACCTGCTTCAAAGGAAAAGATTGTGGGTGGGGACGCAAAAGAAAATGCATCTATCCTAAAAAATGTATTATCAGGTCAGGAAGGGCCACATCTTGATACAGTTTTATTGAATGCAGGCATTGGTCTCTTCGCAAGTGGAACTGTTACTACTATACAAGAAGGAGTTCATGAAGCCAGAAAGAGCATTCACTCAGGAAAAGCTTATGAGAAGTTAGTTGAACTCGTAAAGATTAGTGTTAAGAAAGAGGTAATATAATATGGCTACAATTTTAGAAGATATATTAGCAGTAAAGAGAATAGAAGTGGAACGTCTTAAAGATGTAAACTCATGGAATTTTCCTGAAGACCCTCTTGAAAGTTATGCGTTCACAAAGGTCCTAAAAGATAAGGAAGATATAAGTATAATTGCAGAGTTTAAACGTGCTTCTCCGTCAAAAGGAGTCATCAATTCCGAAATGGATCCAGTAGAGCAAGCGAAAATCTATGAGAAAAATGGAGCATCGGCTATTTCTGTTTTAACGGATTCATCCTTTTTTAAAGGAAGCTTTCATGACCTACAGAAAGTTCAACAGGCTGTGAACATACCCGTTTTATGTAAGGATTTTATTATTGATGAAGTACAAATACATCGTGCCCTACACGCAGGAGCTACCATGATTCTTTTAATTGTAGCTGCCTTATCAGATGATGACCTTAAGAGATTGTACCGATATGCTACCTCCCTTAGTCTTGATGTACTAGTTGAAGTTCATAATGAACAAGAGCTAGAACGAGCATTAGGTATTAACGCTTCTTTAATAGGTGTAAACAATCGAAATTTAAAGACTTTTGAAGTGGATTTATCAACAACAGAAAAACTAGGTTCGATTGTGAGAAGTGAAAATAAGTTTTTGGTGGCCGAAAGTGGAATTCATACAAAAGAAGATATCGTTCGCGTTCGTGATGCAGGAGCTCATGCCATTCTAGTTGGGGAAGCATTTATGACATCAAAAAATCTTCAGGATACTTTTTTGAATTTTAAAGTACCCGTGCTAAGAGGGTGAGTTATATGAAGGTGAAGATTTGTGGTATTACAGATATCCAAACAGCAAGAGCCGCTGTCCAAAGTGGGGCAGATGCCATTGGCTTTGTCTTTGCAGAAAGCAAGCGGAAGGTTGATATCGATACTGCAGTAAGGATATCGGAACAAGTGCCTCCTCAAGTACTTAAGGTTGGAGTCTTTGTAAATGAAACCATTGAGAAAATGGAAGAAATCGCAGAACAATGTCACCTAGACTTTTTACAATTGCACGGAGATGAAACTCCAGAGGTTTGTAAAAAGTTAAGATATCCCATCATCAAAGCATTTGGCATACAGAGTAAAGAAGATCTCGAAGAAGTAAAGAAATACCCAGTTGACTATGTTTTATTAGACAGTCCAAAAGGCAAGTATCGAGGGGGAAATGGAATTACTTTTGATTGGAATATGTTAAAAAATACATGTCTCCCCCAAAAGGTTGTTGTTGCAGGTGGTCTACATGAGGATAACGTGCTGGATATGATTCAAAAGGTATCACCTGATATGGTGGATGTTTCGAGTGGAGTAGAAACAGATGGAAAAAAAGATACTGTAAAAATTCAGAGATTCATAGAAAAAGTGAGATTATCAGAGGAGAGTTTTTAGATGACACAATATACATTACCAAACGACACGGGGCATTTTGGGAGATTTGGTGGCCGTTATGTTCCGGAAACATTAATGCAAGCGGTCATAGAGTTGGAAGAGTCATATAAACAAGCTAGTCAAGACCCTCAATTCCAGGAAGAATTATCTTATTACTTAAAGGAATATGTAGGAAGGGAAACACCGTTGTATTTTGCTGAAAATTTGAGTAGAAAAATTGGTGGACCAGAAATTTATTTAAAAAGAGAAGATTTAAATCATACCGGTGCCCACAAAATTAACAATACGATTGGGCAGGCATTGCTTGCAGTAAGGATGGGGAAAAAGAAAATTGTGGCCGAAACAGGTGCTGGACAGCATGGTGTGGCAACAGCCACTGTTTGTGCGCTGTTAAACTTAGAATGTGTTGTCTTTATGGGTGCAGAGGACGTCAGAAGGCAAAAATTAAATGTGTTCCGTATGGAGCTTTTAGGCGCAAAAGTAGTGAGTGTTGAACAAGGAAGTGGAACCTTAAAGGATGCAGTGAATGAAGCACTTCGCTACTGGGTTAGTCATGTTGAGGATACCCATTATATTATTGGTTCAGTCCTTGGTCCACATCCGTTTCCGAAAATGGTTCGGGATTTCCAAAGTGTAATTGGAACTGAAACCAAACAACAATTTCTGCAAGCAAATGGGCATCTACCTGATGCTGTTGTTGCTTGTATCGGTGGCGGAAGCAATGCAATGGGGATGTTTTATCCTTTCATTGAAGATAAGGGAGTTGAATTGCATGGGGTAGAAGCAGCAGGCTCAGGCATTCACACAGGGCTACATGCAGCTTCTTTAACAGAAGGAAAGGTCGGAGTTTTACATGGTTCCATGATGTACCTGCTTCAAAATGAAGACGGTCAAATTCAAGAAGCTCACTCTATATCAGCTGGTTTAGATTACCCAGGTGTTGGACCAGAACATAGCTTCCTACATGAAGAAGGAAGAGTCAAATACAGCTCTATTACAGATAAAGAAGCATTGGAAGGTTTTCAGCTTCTTGCGAAAACAGAAGGAATTATTCCAGCACTAGAAAGTTCTCATGCGGTAGCCTACGCTGTTAAGCTGGCGAAAGAAATGACTTCGAATCAGTCTATTGTCATTTGTCTTTCTGGCAGAGGAGATAAAGATGTTGAACAAGTAAAGGCTGTATTGGGAGGAGAAATCAATGGGTAAAGAGAGAATTGAAAAGGCTATACAGCAGGTTATCGATAATGGGGATAAAGCCTTTATCCCATATATAATGGCCGGTGACGGTGGGCTAGAAAAGCTAGAAGATCAGCTTCTGTTTTTGCAAAACAGTGGTGCTACTGTTGTGGAATTAGGTGTTCCATTCTCGGACCCTGTCGCAGATGGTCCCACCATCCAAGCAGCTGGTTTAAGGGCTCTAAAAGCGGGCGTTACTTTGGATAAATTACTGAGAAAATTAAAGGAAATAAAGGATTCAATCGAGGTTCCGGTCGTGTTAATGACGTATATTAATCCATTACTACAATATGGAGTAGAGAAGCTTGCAATAGATGCCAAAGCAGCTGGGGTATCTGGTTTCATTATTCCTGATGTTCCAATGGAGGAAGAAGGAATCATTGCGCCTTACTTATCTTCGGAGGAATTGGCTCTCATTCGTTTGGTCACGATTACAAGCCCGATTGAAAGAATTAAAGAAATCGTTAGTCACTCAGATGGATTTGTTTATGCAGTAACTGTTGCGGGGATCACCGGAGCAAGAGCAACGCTGCAGTCTACTTTAGATTCTTATTTACAAAAGGTAAAAGAAGTTAGTCCAGTTCCGGTTTTGGCCGGCTTTGGAATCTCAACTCCAGAACAAGTTAAACAAACAAGCCAGCATTGTGATGGTGTCATTGTTGGTAGTAAGGTGATTGAATTCATCCGTGGAGGTAAAGACCAAGAATTGGTTGAGTTAATTGGAGCGAGTCGTCTTGGAATTGCTGTGGAGTAAGTTGTAATTCCTCATGGATATGCGAACAACAATAAGTACAATAACGCATTACAAAAAGAGCTTAAATATTCACAATAACTACTCTAGATTTGGGAACTCTAAGATAAAATGAAATTTTATTGAACGAGGTTTGTTATGAAGGAGCAACAACAGTTTCCAGAGGATTTTCAAGTAACAATCAAACAATTACTACAACAAATGAATGATGAAGTAACCGATATTAACCAAACCTTTTCAACGTTAAAATGCTGCATTTTATCTGACTTAGAAGAACTTCAACATACCATGGATCATATTAAAAGCAATGTCTCCAGCTATTATTTGAAAGCGTATTTGGAGCCCTTTACAAAGCATTTTATAACGCTTACTCAAGCGGTACAACGCCTTTCTGAAAAGAGACACGGTGCTTTAATCGTCATAGAACGGTCCATACTGGTAGAGCCGTTTTTACTTGGAAGCATTAGAGTAAATGCTCCTGTAACTCAACTTTTGTTGGAATCGATTTTTTATCCTGGAAATCCATTGCATGATGGTGGTGTTTTAATAAGGGGAGATTGGATTCTCTCAGCTAAAAACATTTTGCCTCTAACGAGAAATACTGAGGTAAGTAATAAGTTTGGAACGAGGCATCGGGCAGCTATTGGCCTATCAGAGCAAACGGATGCTCTCGTATTAGTGGTGTCAGAGGAAACGGGAAGAATTTCTTTTGCTATGAATGGTGAGATTTTTCCAATCAAGACTTAAGAGGGGTAGTTACCCCTCTTTTTTCACTAGTTGTTTCCTAAGTTTCTGTGCAAACATTAAAGCATGCTCACCATCTCCATGTATGCACACTGTGTCAGCTTTTAACGGAATCCATTTACCGTCAACAGATAATACTTTTCCACTTTCAACAAGGTTGACAACTTGTTGGATGGCTTGTTGGTCATCTTTTATCAGTGCATTTTTACAGGACCTTGGCGTTAGTGTCCCGTCATTTTGATAAGTACGATCTGCAAACACTTCATGAAATACAGGTAGACCTGCTCTTTCAGCTACCGTTGCCAAAATACTCCCAGATAGGGCATATAGTTTTATTGAAGAATCAAAGTCAGCGATGGCTCTTACGATAGGAGCAGCATACTCTTCATTTACGGCAGCCATGTTATAGAGAGCCCCATGTGGTTTTACATGGTGGAGTGGGTAGTCATGAACCTTTAAAAAGGCGGAGAAAGCTCCTATTTGATAAAGGACCATATTATAAATTTCATTTGGTGTCATGACCATGTTCCTTCTGCCGAATCCTTGTAAATCCGGAAAACCTGGGTGTGCTCCAATTCTTAGGTTATGGTGAATGGCCATTTCGATGGTCTCACTTATAATCTGAGGGTCTCCTGCATGAAATCCACATGCAATATTTACTGATGTTACCTCAGGCATCATAAAAGAATCTTGTCCAAGCTTATATACACCGTAGCTTTCTCCCAGGTCACAATTGATATCGATCATCACATTCACCTTTCCAGTTCTATTCTTCTTTTGATTTTGTGTAATTGGTTTTTTATATTTTTTCGTATTTCATAAGCCTCGTCTAATGAAACTTCTTTGAAATGTATGGAATCACCAGGTCTTTTTTGCCCAAGTACCGAAACATCCCATGAAATAACCGTACCAATTTTAGGGTAACCACCTGTAACTTGGCTGTCTCTCATTAGAATGATGGGTTGGCCGTTCGGGGGAATTTGAACGGTACCTGGAACCGTTCCTTCTGTCGTTAGTTCCTTCTTATTTAAAATTTCAAGAGGAAGACCTTCTAGACGGTATCCCATACGGTCTGATTGTGAAGAAATTTTATATGAATTCTTTTGAAACTGTTGAAACATATCTTCAGAAAACCAATCAGCTTGATTACCCTTTAGAAAACGAATAGTCCTTTGATTATAAAGGGAAGTATACAGTTCTGGTGACAAATACCACCGTTTCTTAGGAGGTAGATGTGTTGGAAGAGTTGGTAGCATATCACCTTTTTGGATTGGCATTCCATTCAAGCCTCCTATTTTTCCGCGGGTATAGGTGCTAAAGGAACCCAGCACTTTATTTAGGATGATTCCACCATGAATAGCAATATAACATCTACATGCTGCTTCCGTAGAAATGAGTTGTAGTTGCTCTCCAGCATGAACCCAAATAGGTTGAAACAGTTGATAGGTTGTTTGATTTACTTTTGGGATAAATCCTTTACCTCCCACTACTACAAGAGCGTCTTCATCAAAATGGAGAGTTGGCCCCATTAAGGTGCATTCTAATACAGGGGCAGTTTCATGATTTAATGCAACCCAGTTAGCCAGCGTTGCACTTACAAGGTCCATGGCTCCGGCTGATGGGATTCCAATGTCCTTGTAGGAAAAACGTCCGAGGTCTTGAATAGTTGTATAAAAACCTTCTTTTAAAATTCGAATACCCATGAATTTTCCTTCCAGTTCGTATAGTTATCAAAGCTGATTGGTACAAATTTAAGGCGATCACCTACTTTGAAAAAAGAAGGAGATGGCTTGTTACTTTCAAAAAGGGTAATGGGAGTTTTTCCGATTATATTCCAACCACCCGGTGTTTCTACTGAATAAATGCCTGTTTGATTACCTGCTATTCCAACAGAACCAGGATCAATTTTTAATCGTGGGGATGATTTTCTTGGAAACGCTATTCGTTCATCCAAGCCAGACAAAAATGGAAAGCCTGGTGAAAAGCCGATAAAAACGACTTCGTATAATGGACCCGAATGTATTTGAATCACTTCTTCAATGGTGAGATGTAGTTCCTTAGAAAGGGTTATGAGATCCTCTCCAAGTCTAGGGTCATAACAAACAGGTATTTTTAACTTCCTAAAGCTGTAAGCTTCATCCACTTTGGATTGAGAAAGTAATTCAATTAAATGCTTTTTCACGAATTGAAAAGGAGAAAGGTTATCCTCATGAATTGGTTCAAAATGAAGAGTAACCGAGTGGTAGGCTGGGACAGTCTCGATTAGCCCATTAAAGGGTTGTTCATGTATAGCTCGATTTAGTAACTGTACTTTTTTATGTATAGAGGCGTCAGTTTGTGGTAAAAAAGTGACTATAATAGATTCTTCATTTAAAGGTTCTATTCTGTAGCTCATAATTTCTTTCCCCTTATTTATAGCTGACCTATTTTCTAATATAATGGTATCAGAGGTTCGAAGTTTCTGACAATGGAAGTGTATAAAATTGAAAGAATGCTCACTGAAAGACTATCTTGAAAATAAGCAAAAATATATTCCAATTGATATTAGAAGCCCAATCGAGTTTGAAGAGGGGCATATTTTTGGTGCAGTTAATATCCCTTTATTTACAAATGAAGAAAGGGCACAAGTGGGAACGACTTATAAACAAAAGGGAAAAGAGAATGCACAGTGGCTAGGGATGAAGTTGGTGGCCCCAAAGATCCCGACTTTACTTGAGGAGATTAAAAAACATACCAACATTGAGAAACTGCCCTTGGTTTATTGTTTCCGTGGAGGATTAAGGTCTAAATCCATGGCTCAATTTTGCAATATGGCTGCCTTACCAGTAACCAGGCTGATCGGTGGTTATAAGGAGTACAGGAACTATATTGTTGATAAGACTGAAGAGCTACTACCGACAAATGCTTTTGTTCTGCATGGTCTAACGGGTTCTGGTAAAACAGAAATACTGCAAAACCTCACTCAGCGTGGCTTGCCGGTACTTGATTTAGAGTCATATGCTGGTCATAAAGGGTCGTTATTTGGACATATTGGACAAACCGTTCATACACAGAAAATGTTTGATGCTTATCTTTATCAAGCATTGGAAAACATACAGCCTCATTCCTATATTATTATGGAAGCGGAAAGCAAGAGAATAGGTAAATCAGTCCAACCTGATCGTTTAATGGAGCTAAAGCAAACAGCGACTCATATTATGATTACGTGTTCCAATGAAAATAGAGTAAAAAGAATTGTAGAAGAATACATTTTACCGTATGAACAAGAAGAATGGTTTGTGGAAACGTTTGAGGAAATTCTCACCATCCTTTGGAAGAGAATGAGAGGCGCTCCTTACTGGAAGGAAATCAAAGATTCATGGGACCAAAGAATGTATAATCAATTTGTTGCTTTATTACTTGAACACTATTATGACCCAAAATATATATATAAACAGAAGGAATATAATCAAGAGGGTGTACTTTACTCAGTTGATTCTGACGATATCGAATCTGCTGCGAATGATATTTTAAATATTATTGAAAATAATACAATAAAGACACCCATTTAGAGGTGTCTTTTCATTATTTTCGGGTATAAAGAAAAATAGAGAAATTATTGTGTTTTATTGGGGTGAAACTATTGGCTTTTTTTGTCGATAGTAGTAAGATTGTAATCGATTAAAGAAACACCAAACATTTTATTAAAAAAATTTCGTTTTTTTAGTAACAAGAAGGAATTTTTCGAATTATCTTATTATTTGGAAGTGTTTCTTTTTACTTTAAGATAGCGCTTTACAGTGATAAAATATTTATGAAGGTGTTTATCTTACATTAGAATAATTTATTTACATATCATTTTTGCTAATAATAAAAATAGTGAAAATGACATGGGAGAATACTACTTGGAGGTTCAGAAGTCATGAGTAAAGGTGCTGGACGCCTTATCAGTCCGTGGGAAAAGTTTCACGGTCCGAACCTAGGCTATATTATGGAAGCCTATGAAGCGTATTTAGAGAATCAAGAAGTTGATCCTGAGTTAGTTGCAATGTTTCAACAGTGGGGTCCTCCAGCTGCAGGAGCGACAGATACCACAACCGAAAACACTAGCTTCACACAAACAGTGGCTCAAGGGTTGTCACCTGATCAACTATTGAAAGCGGTTCAAGCTGTTAAACTAGCAGATAACATCCGTTCATATGGTCATTTAGCTGCTGACATTAACCCCTTAGAAAACTCTGAAAAAGATACAAAAAGAATGGAACTTAGTGAATATGGACTAACAGAGGATGATTTAAAAGGTCTACCGAGTACATTTATCATTCAAAATCCTCCTGCCCATATAAAAAATGCACTAGATGCTATTAACCATTTAAAGCAAGTTTATACGAAGTCACTTGCTTTCGAATTACATCATGTACATGACCAAGAAGAAAAGAATTGGTTAAGGAACATGGTTGAATCAGAAGACTATTTCCCTGCTTTGACTCCAGAAAAGCAAAAAGAAATGTTAAAGCGTCTGGCTGAAGTAGAAGGGTTTGAAAACTTTATTCACAGAACATTTGTTGGTCAAAAACGTTTCAGTATTGAGGGAGTAGATTCATTAGTTCCTTTATTGGATGAGATTATTTCAGAGTCTGTTCAAAGTGGTGCGAAAACGATTAACATTGGAATGGCTCACCGTGGTCGTTTGAATGTGTTGGCGCATGTACTAGGAAAGCCGTATGAAATGATTTTTGCTGAATTCCAACATGCTCCAAACAAAGAGTTAGTTCCATCTGAAGGATCCATTGGAATTAACTATGGATGGACAGGGGACGTGAAATACCACCTTGGTCTTGATCGTCAAATTAAAGATGAAAATACGATTAGAGCACGTATAACTTTGGCTAACAACCCAAGTCACTTGGAGTTTGTGGATCCTGTAGTTGTAGGGTATACTCGTGCTGCTCAAGAAAAACGTACAGAGCCAGGATTCCCTGATCAAGATCCGACATCATCTTTCGCGATTCTAATTCATGGGGATGCTGCATTCCCAGGACAGGGAATTGTTGCTGAAACGCTAAACTTAAGTCAGTTAAGAGGATATCATACTGGTGGAACCATCCACATCATTGCCAATAACATGATTGGATTTACGACGGAAAGCCATGATTCACGTTCAACCAAATATGCTAGTGATTTAGCTAAAGGGTATGAAGTTCCGATTGTACACGTGAATGCAGACGATCCAGAAGCTGTACTGGCTGCTGCACATTTTGCGACATTATATCGTAAAACGTTCCAAAAAGATTTCTTAATTGATTTAATCGGCTACCGCCGTTATGGACATAACGAAATGGATGAACCAGTAGCTACGAATCCGCTAATGTACAATATCATCCATAAACGTCCAACTGTTAAAAACCTATACTTCGATAGCTTGAAGCAAAAAGGTTTAGTCAGAGACGGTGAATTAAAACAAATCGATGATTCCATTACACAAAAGCTGAAAGAAGCTTACGATAAGGTGCCAAAACACAGTGAAGAATTAGACACTGAAATGAGACCTCCTGAAATCGTAGAACAAGGCTTCCCGAAAATTAAAACAGCTGTAGAGAATGGTACGTTATCACAACTTAATGAAGACCTATTGAAGTGGCCAGAAGGTTTCAAAGTATTTAACAAGCTTGATAAAATCCTTCGTCGTCGCTCTAAAGCATATAAAGAAGGAAAAATCGATTGGGCTCATGCAGAAACTCTTGCATTTGCAAGTATTGTAAGTGAAGGAACGCCAATCCGTCTAACGGGTCAGGATTCTGAAAGAGGAACATTTGCACACCGTCACATCGTTCTTCATGATAGTGACAATGGAAAAGTGTTTTCTCCACTTCACCATCTTCCTACTGCAAAAGCAAGTTTTGCTGTTCACAACAGTCCTTTATCTGAGATGGCTGTTCTAGGATTTGAATATGGATATAACGTATTCTCACCTGAAACGCTTGTTCTTTGGGAAGCACAGTTTGGTGACTTTGCGAACTCTGCTCAAGTTATGTTTGACCAATTTATTGCTGCTGGTCGTGCCAAGTGGGGTCAAAAATCAGGATTGGTTATGCTCCTGCCTCATGGTTATGAAGGCCAAGGACCTGAACACTCTAGTGCACGTTTAGAAAGATTCTTGACGCTTGCAGCCGAGAATAACTGGACAGTTGCGAACCTATCAACAGCTGCTCAGTATTTCCATATTCTACGTCGTCAAGCATTGATGTTACAGAAAGAAGAAATTCGTCCATTGGTGATCATGACACCGAAGAGTTTGTTAAGACATCCATTGGCAACTTCTTCTTCACAAGAGCTGACAGAAGGAGAATTCCAACCGATTGTGAATCAACCAGGTACTGGTGTGAAGCCTGATAGTGTAGAAAGAATTCTTCTAGGTTCAGGTAAAGTCATGATTGACGTTCATGATGAAATGGCGAAATCTGAAGATAATTTTGATTGGTTACAAGTAACTAGAGTGGAAGAAATCTATCCATTCCCAATGAAGGAACTAAGTGATTTAGTTTCTAAGTTCAGTAACCTGAAAGAAATCGTTTGGATTCAGGAAGAACCTAAAAACATGGGAGCTTGGAACTTTGCAGAACCGCGCCTAAAAGAATTAGCACCTAAGGGTGTAGAAGTTAAATATGTAGGACGCCGCAGAAGATCTAGTACTGCTGAGGGTGATCCTGTTGTTCATAAGAAAGAACAAACTCGTATTGTTCATGAAGCGATCTCACGTTAAGCTAACTATATTAAGGGGGACATCAACGTGGCAGAAGTAAAAGTGCCAGAACTTGCCGAATCTATTACGGAGGGTACTATTGCCCAATGGCTAAAAAAACCAGGTGAATATGTAGAAAAAGGAGAATACATTGTTGAACTTGAAACTGACAAGGTCAACGTTGAAATTATCTCTGAAGAAGCTGGGGTATTACAACAACAGCTGAAAGAAGAAGGCGACACAGTTGCAGTTGGTGAAGTTATCGCTATTGTCGATGCTGCAGGAAGCCCATCTGAAGCTCCTGCTGCTGCAGAAGCTGCTCCAGCTCCAGAAGCGAAAGAAGCAGCGGCTCCAAAACAAGAGGCTGCTCAACCTGCTGCTGCAGCGACAGCTACTGAAACATCTGCAAACAACAGAACAATTGCTTCACCAGCTGCTCGCAAGCTAGCTCGTGAAAAGGGAATTGACTTAAGTCAAGTTCCAACTGTTGATCCACTTGGAAGAGTTCGTAAGCAAGATGTAGATTCTTATCAAAACCAACCAGCTGCACCAAGTAAGCCAGCTGCTGCACCGGCTGCACAAGCTGCTTCAGTGGAAGCTGATGGTAAGCCAGTTGAAAGAATTAAAATGACTCGTCGTCGTCAAACGATCGCGAAGCGTTTAGTTGAAGCACAACAGACTGCAGCAATGTTAACAACATTCAATGAAATTGACTTATCAGCTGTTATGGATTTAAGAAAGCGTCGTAAAGACCAATTCTTAGCTGAAAATGACGTAAAACTTGGTTTCATGTCATTCTTCACAAAAGCTGTAACGATCGCTCTTAAGAAATTCCCATTATTAAATGCGGAAATCGATGGAGATGAAATCATTAAAAAGAACTTCTATGATATCGGTATTGCCGTATCTACTGAAGAAGGTCTAATCGTACCAGTAGTACGTGACGCTGACCGTAAATCGTTTGCTGAAATCGAAGGTAACATTGGTGAGCTAGCGAAAAAAGCACGTGATAAGAAGCTAGGTCTAAGTGACCTTCAAGGTGGTACTTTCACAATTACTAACGGTGGAACATTCGGCTCACTACTATCGACTCCAATCTTGAATGCACCACAAGTTGGGATCCTTGGAATGCACACAATCCAATGGAGACCAGTGGCAATCGACCAAGAAAGAATGGAAAACCGTCCAATGATGTATGTGGCATTATCTTATGACCATAGAATTGTTGATGGTAAAGAAGCAGTTGGATTCCTTGTTAAAGTGAAGCAACTACTTGAAGATCCAGAGCAATTGATGTTTGGATAATAGATACTATTACGGAAAACCTCTCTGACACTTAGTGTTGGAGGGGTTTTTTGTTTGCGTGGGGGAGTTTTGGGGAAGGAGGGCTGAGCTCTGGGAAAAGAGGTGTGAGTTCTGGAAAGAGTGGGCTTAGTTCTGAAAAAGGAGGTCTGAGTTCTGAAAAGAGGATCTAAGTACATTTAAAAGTGCCTATGTTACAAACAGAAAAGCAAAGTTTCCAATAGCGGTGCCAAAGTTTCCGATAGCGGTACCAAAGTTTCCGATAGAGGTGCCAAAATTTCCGATAGAGGTGCCAAAGTTTCCGATAACGGTGCAAAAATTTCCGATAGCGGTGCCAGAATTTCCGATAGAGGTGCCAAAGTTTCCAATAGAGGTGCCAAAGTTTCCGATAGAATGCCAAAATTGCCGATAATCTACACAAACCTCCCCATCTCACTGCCATAACCCTGCATCTCCTCCTCAAGAAGTACGTCAATCCATTCTAAGGTTTGATATAAATTTCAACCATGGAACCGATGAGGGAACCATAGCCACAACGTACAATAAAAGTAACAAAACAAAGGGGAGCGATTATAATGATGTGGCATAATGAAATGGTTCATTTTGATTTATATAAACGATTCTGTGAGGTAATCAATAAGAATAGACATGTACATTCTATCCGAGAGGTTCGCGAAAAACATAATTTTCATCCTACGTTTACACAACAAATTAGATAAGGGATAAAGCGATTACCTGTTAAAAGGTAGTCGTTTTTGATTCTGACTAAAAAAGTATCTGCGTCTATCATAAAGGAGCTTTTGCATTTGTTCTTCCCAACTCTTGAGTGAAGCTAACCATTTAGATTATACTAGTACTAAGATTTTCTTAGGAGGAATGACAGTGTTACATCTTAAGTGGAATGAGACACCGACACAAAAGCAAATTAAGTGTGTACATACGAATGCAAAGAAATATATGGTGGAGCACGTATTAACTGTAGGGAAAACATATGATGTAAAAAATGAGACAGAAGAGTTCTACTTTGTAGTTGATGATACTGGCCAAGTTGGCGGGTTTTATAAAGACTATTTTGAAGAAGCGTAATATGAGGCTGAAAGTTGTCATTCATTGTAATGGCAACTTTTTTTACAAGAGGGTCTATATATGAGTAAACAGGAGAGGTGAAACCGTGAAAACATTCGTATTTGTTTACGGAACATTAAGAAAGTATGAGAGAAATCATCAGATTCTCGAATCGAGTCTTTGCAAGTCAATGCAAGCAAGAGTAAAGGGCCATCTTTATGATACAGATAACAACTACCCTGCACTTGTTACAAGTGGCACAAATGGTTTTGTATATGGTGAGGTGTATGAAGTTGATGAAGAAACTCTTTTAAAACTGGATCAACTCGAAGGTTATAAGAGTAATAGAACTAGTAATCTATTTGATAGAGTTCCTGTAGAAATATATACAGACCAGGAGATTTTAACAGGAGTGACATATGTAGCAGGTGAGATATGTGAATTGCAGGAGAAAATAGAATTGGGAGACTGGAGAGTTTATCAGTACCTTAATCAAAAGCCTGCAAAAGTATATTATTATGCTTATGGGTCTTGCATGGATCAGGAACGTTTTCGTTTAGCCAATGTAGATTCTTATTTTCAGAATGAGGTTGGGGCAGGAAGGCTACACGGCTATTCCATGAAATATGTCATTGCCGTACATGATGGTGGAAGAGCTGACATCATTGAGGACGGGGATCAGATGGAAGGACTATTATATGACTGTCCACCCGAGGTGATTGATTATTTGTTTGAGAGAGAAGGAGTGTACTCACAGTTGTATCGACCTACACTTGTCGATATAACAGTGGGAGATAATGTGTATCTCTCTTGTCTTACCTTTAAGGTCGTTCATAGTCGAGATGAAATCGTCCCACCACTTCATTATGCCCGAGAGATTTTAAGAGGCTCCAAGGGGAAAGTTAGTAATGAGTATTATCAAAGACTTGTACATCAATTGAAAAACCTCGAATTTGATTTAACTCATGAAGACATCCAAGAATTAGTTAAAGATCACTGTTAATATAAAGGGCCAGCTATTTTAAATAGCTGGCCGTTTTTTAACCAAAGAATAAATCTAAAATATTTGATCCTGCGGAAGCTTCTTTATTATAAAATTCACAGTACCCACATTTCTTACAATATACCACTAAGAAACGATTATGCTGGATGTCGAACATTTTGGAAAGTCCCGTACCTGTCGTTGCAATTTCTTTCGTTGCCGCATCTCTTGATCCACATTTTAAACAGCCTTTATCATTCACTTTTCCATCAACTCCTTTACTATTACTTACGGACACCTGTAGGAAATAGTTTCAAGTAATAGAAGAAAACACCTGAATAGATGTAACCAATTGTTATGACACGATGTCTAATTAAATAGATAAAGGGGAGGGACTGATATGAAAAGGAAGTTTACTCAACTAATTAGGTTTCTTTTAGTTTTTGGCATACTAGCCGTTATGATCCCGAATATGGAAGCTCAAGCATGCTCTTGTATGGCACCGCCAAGTGTTTTGGAAGCAAGGGACCAAAGTCAAGCGGTGTTTAGCGGTGAGGTCGTTAAGATAGAGAAGGATATAAATTTACTTGGAGATGCACTTGGAGGCGATCCGATGAACCCAATCAAAGTCACGCTGAAGGTTCATCAAGCTTGGAAAGGTGTGAAATCAAAGGAATTCATAGTTTCGACTGCCGATTCAGAGGCTTCATGTGGTTTTAACTTTCAAGAAAAGAGCTCTTATTTAGTGTTTGCTACAGAATACGAAGGTGAATACAATGTAAGCTATTGTGGAAGAACAGCTTCTCTTGCAGCAGCGGCTGATGATGTGACAGCGTTAGGTGCAGGATATGTCCCAACCGATGATGGAGAAGACGAACGGCCCTGGTATATCAGCTACTGGCCAATAATAGCGGGGTTAGGATTATTACTACTGGCAAGCATTTCTTTCCTATTGTTTAGAAAAAAACAAGTGTAAATACTCGTTAAAGACTGTTTGATTGACAGTCTTTTTTGTTTTTTATGCTAAGGCTGTTTTAGTAAAAGTTGTTGTTTTTTGCACCAATAGTTTAACTACCGTTGATTGGAGTGGAAGGTGCTTGACTCATTTCCACTGCCCTGAAGAAATACATGGAAGCAGTGGAAAGTGGGAGGAAGGGACAAGGGAGACCCCGCAGGAGCGAGAGGGGAACGAAGGCTAAGAACGCCACGTCCTGTGGNGAGGGGAACGAAGGCTAAGAACGCCACGTCCTGTGGCAACGCCTTCGTAACCAACATCCTGTTGGCCAGAGGAAGCTCCCGGACCGCCCGCTCTAGCTGCGCACCTGCAACGGAAATCAACGACCATTGTTAAGAGAATCAACTATTGTTAAAAAGCCTAATAGAGTGTTATTCAACGAAAACATGTCAAAAGGATTATATCAGTATAGCAGTTAATGATAGGTGGTATAAAAGTAACTCATAAAAATAAGCAATTCGACTCAAGGAAAAGTTGGGTATAAAAGGGAATCTTTGTAAATACATGCTATATAAATATAGTATGACGTTCATTTAGTTTTTACTGCTCTTTCGCTTTTCTATTTTGAAGGGAGTGATGCCTATGAAGTGAAGTTATTGACGATTCCCCTCTAGATTAGAAAGACAACATGAGCAAGAATACAAAAGCCGTTATGAAGATTGTTCTTACGTGTAGAAACTAGCCATTATTTTGGACGAGCTATTTGGTTCTGGGTCTACAAGTAGTAACAGCGAGTATTCATGTCTTTTAAGTAAAGCGAGGGGTGGTAGGTTTGTTTTTACTTTATGGATTTTTGATTGGTAGTGTAATGGGGTTACTGACACACGCAAAAAGGAATGGGAAAATTATTAAGCCTCACAATAAAAAGAGAGTTTTTGAGTATGGTTTTCTATTAGACCTCATATTTGGAGGGGTTGCGGCTGTTGTGATTGTAGTTCTTACTGAACCGACTACACTAGATAAACTTATTTTCACCTCGGTTCTGGCAGGCTACAGTGGAGAGTTGATCATAGCCAAACTGGAAGCTGCAAAAACCAATCAAATCATGAATTATCACTTTTTACAGATAGAGAATGAACTGAACTCTGATCTTCCTATTCAAGAAAAGAAACGCCTACAATCATAATTAAGTGAGGTCTAGTTGTGAGGAGAACATTAAAAAATCATATGACAAGTGATGAATACAGACAAGTGAGAAGACTTCAACTCGAACTACTACAAGCCACTTCCAAAAAAGAAGCAGAGCTAATTAGAGGCGAGATTGAGATGATTTTTCAACATGTGAAAGCGCGGTTTAGCGAACTAAACAGAGATGAAAACGCTGCTACTTATCAGTAAACTCCGCGTAAAGACATCCCTGCCTTAAAACTAAGGTAGTTGTGACCTTAGTTTTTATTTTGGCTTCCTTTTTAAAAACCTCATAAATTTTCCCCAGTAACAATTTCCAAGGTACATAAAAACACATCCATATTTTAGATAAAATATTCTTGCATTTCCATTTTACCTGTGTTCTAATAAAATAAACTGGGTAGTCAGTTATTTTTAAAAATAGAGAATTATATGTTTCAAAAAGGGGTCAAATAAAATGATTAAACCGTTTTTAGCTGGAGAAAGAGTGTATCTAAGACCAGTTCAGAAATCTGATTATGAAACGATTCATACTGTTACTCAAGATTCTGAGATTAGAAGGTTAACAGGGACTCAAGATTTCTTAACGTACGCAAAAATTGAACGTGCCTATGAAGCGTTTGCTTTAGAAAAGAATAGGTTCGATCTCATGATTGTATTAAAGGAAAATGATCAGATTATAGGTGATTTGGCACTACTTGATATTGACTATTTGAATCGTACGAGTAGCGTGAGAATTGCTATTCATCAGGAGGAGTACATGGGAAACGGATATGGAACAGAGGCACTTTCTTTAATTTTGAATCATGCCTTTATGAGCTTGAATATACGTAGAGTGGGTCTGAATGTGTATGCATTTAATGCCAGAGCCATTTCTTCGTATCAAAAATTAGGTTTTAGGCAAGAAGGGATCATTCGAGGTGAAATCTTTTCGAATGGTGAGTACCATGACAATATTTTAATGGGAGTTTTTGCTGAGGAATTTTTCACAGCAAAACAAGAGAGAGGGAAGAATGATGATCTCCATTAAGAGACTATCAGAGTGTAAGTTATTAGAAGCAGTCGATGCGTGGAATAAGGGCTTCGAAGGTTATTATTTTGATGCAACCACGAATGTAGATGCCTTTACAGCTCGGTTAATCACAGAAGGGTTAAAGCCAACAATGTCTGTCGTGGCTTTTGATGAAACATTACCAATTGGCTTAATCTTGAGCGGTACGAGAAAAGTGGGAGAGGCAACGATTTCTTGGAACGGTGGAACAGGTGTAGCGACAGCTTATCGAAAGCAAGGTGTCGGGAAGAAGATGATGCAAGAGGCTTTATCCATCTATAAAGAAGAGAATGTCGATTTAGCTATTCTTGAGGCCATTTTAGAAAATGAAAAAGCAATCGCTCTATACGAACAATATGGGTATCAAGTTGTAGACCATCTACATCATCTTCAACATGCTGGTTCACTTTCTGATATAGAATGGGAGTTATCTAATGAAATGTATGTCAGACCAGGGACAATAACAGAAATGGAGAGTCTTTCTTTTTATCAAAAACTAGCACCTTGGCAATCATACTGGATGCATGGAAAAGGACTCGATGTATGGATTGCTGAAAATGGCTCTACTCCTAAACCAGTGGGATATGCTTTAACGAAAAAGAGGCTAGATGATACAGGGAAAGTAGTAGGAGTAACTGTGCTTCAATGTGAAGTGGAAGCTCTGGCTGTTAATCAAACTAGCATCCTCCACTCTCTTTTATACAGAGTATTTGGTCCAGTAAGCGAACAGGCAACTCGAATGTTTGCTTTTCTTCAAGATACAAACCAACAGGTTATGAATTTTGCCAAAGCGGTAGGATTTACAAAAGCGGTGAGTCAGGTGTATATGATGAAACCGATGACATCCAAAGGGGAAGAACTGCTGAAAGAGTATAGAAACCGACAGTATATTGGGCAAAGGTAAGGAAAATGGGAGAACGGTTTTAAAAGGGGGATAATATATAATGAAAGCTTCAATCTTTCTGGAAGGAGTTAATAATGATATTCAGACACTAGTAACTCCTTTAAGTTTAGCAGCTTGGGGTGCACAGACTACTGGGGAAACACACTGGGTAGATGAATTGACAGCTGCTGAAATTAAACTCAATCATTTCTTCTCAGACCGTGAAAGGTTCAATCAGATTAAGGAGTTACTAAATGGTGGTTATCATTTATCTGAAGTGGAGAGAAGACAACTTACATTATTGGTTAATGAGATGGAGTCTAAGCAGTTGCCAAAAGAGGTTTTGGAGGCGAAGGCGAAAGCATCAGCAGAGCTCAATCATCTTTACAACACGTATAATCCTGAAATGGATGGTAAGACATACATGCCAAATGATATCCGTTCTATTCTATCTGAAAGTAAAGATGAAAAAGAGCGGGAAAATGCTTGGAAGGCTAGCAAACAAGTCGGAAAGGTTGTTAGTAGTAAACTTCTAAAGCTGGTTCGTTTAAGGAATGAGTCTGCAAGATTCTTAGGTTATAGTGATTATTATGAGATGGCATTTAAGGGGCAGGAATTGGACCTTGATGAGATATTTTCTATGTTCCATCAATTCCTAAAAGATACTGATTCTGTTTTCCGAGAATGGAAAATGGAACTAGATGAAGAGCTTGCCAAAAAGTATGGGATAACAATATCAGAATTGAAGCCATGGCATTATGAAGATCCGTTTTTTCAAAAGGCGCCTTCTACAGATCAGCTTGACTTAAATCATTTATTTAAGTCCCAAAATGTAACGGACCTAACCATTAAGACGTTTGAATTATTAGGAATGGATATTCAGGATATTTTGGAGAAGAGCGATTTAGAGCCAAGAAAGGGTAAGAACCCAACCGCTTTCTGTATGAATGTAAACCGTGAAGGTGATGTAAGAGTTCTATGTAATATCGCCCCGTCTCATTACTGGATGGGGACCATGTTACATGAATTTGCACATGCGACGTATGATAAACTGGTGGATACTCGTCTGCCCTATCTGCTCAGAACGCCAAGTCATATTTTAACAACTGAGGCCATGGCCATGATGTTCGGTAGAATGGTAGAAAATCCGGAGTGGTTGGAGAAGGTTTTAAAATTGGATAAAGCTGCAATCGCTCATATGAAGCCTGCGCTACAAAAATATCAATTATTTACATCATTGATATCAGCTAGATTCATCATTACATTTGTGTTTTTTGAAAGAGAATTATATAAAGATCCGGAACAAGATTTAAATCAATTATGGTGGGAGCTTGTTGAGGAAATTCAACATATAAAAGCTCCAAAAGAACGTGTAATAGAACCTGACTGGGCTGCGAAAATACATTTTACGTTGGCTCCAGTTTATTATCAAAACTATTTATTGGGTGAGTTTATGGCTTACCAAATCCATGATTTTATCAAAGAGTATATTTCAGATGAATTTTTTCATGGTAGAGTAGGGCATTATTTGACACAGAAGGTATATCGGCCTGGTGCTCTTTATAGCTGGAATGATTTACTTATGAAGCTGACTGGAGAATCTCTTCAGTATCATTCATTCATAAAAGAAATAAATTTGTTACCCCCCCAAAAGGTAAACATAGACTAAATTATAAAGGACAAAGAGAATATGTTTCTCTTTGTCCTTTTATATGTTTACTGAACTTGATGCATTCCGTGTTGTTCTATACGCTGGATGATTTCTTCAGAAGCAATTTTATCTTTATCATATGTAATTTTGACTTCTCCATCCTTCATGTCAACAAGTGCTCTTTCTACACCATCAATTTGCATTAAAATGTTCTCTAATGATTGGATGGGCTGTTCACTAGTTGCTTCTTTAACAAAAATCGTCATATTTTCCATTACTTTATTCCTTTCCTAATTAGTTTTCACCAAAAATATATTCCCTTTAAGTATGTATCTCCATTATTGGGAGAAGTATGTAACCAATAAAAAAGGTTGGCTAGGATTCCTAGCCAACCTCTTTACATTTTATTATTCATAGCTCTTTTCAAGTTCATCTACTAATGACCCAACATAAGAAACGGCTTTCTTGATTGCATCTGGAGTCGTCATGTCCACACCAGCATATTGAATTAACTCCTGTGGTGTTTTTGTTCCTCCAGCTTTCAATACTTCTAACCAACGGTCAATGGCCGGTTGTCCTTCTTCTTTAAATAGCTGAGAAACTGCTGTGGACACAGTCAAACCAGCAGAGTACGTATATGGATAAAGCCCCATGTAGTAATGCGGTTGGCGCATCCAAGTTAATTTAGCACCCTCGTCAATTTCAACAGTATCGCCCCAGAAGTTTGCAAGAGCTTCACCTTTTTGCTCAGATAATGTCTTAGCAGTTAAAGGTACACCTTTTTCTGCTAATGTATATACTCTTCTTTGATATTCGCCCTCAAGAAGGTGAGTAACAAAGTTATGGTAGTAAGTGCCTAATAGCTGAAGGATGACCCAACGTCTCATGCGCTTATCCGTTGTTTTAGATAAGATATGATCTGCTAAAAGCATCTCGTTCATTGTAGAAGGAGCTTCAACAAAATACGTAGATGGACGTGTATTAAAGCTTCGTTGGTTTTTGTTAGCTAAATAGAAGTGTCCAGCATGTCCTAATTCATGTGCTAGGATAAAGGCACCTCTCATGGTATCAGTCCAAGTTAATAGGATGAATGGGTGAGACCCATACGGACTTGAACAGAAAGCACCTGTTGATTTACCAACGTTATCAGCAAGGTCTACCCAACGCTCTTTTAATGCTTTTTCCATAATCTCGCTATACTCAGGACCCATTACTTTCAAAGATTCTAGGATTACTTCACTAGCTTCTTCATACGTCGTTTTTGGGTTGAAGTCTGGATCTAGTGGAGCTTTTAAATCACAGAATTTTAATGTGTCTAGTCCAAGAACACGCTTTTTCAATTGAGCAAAGCGACGCATATGTGGAGCTAGTTCATTTTGGATGACATCCAATTGATTATTGTACATTTCTTCTGTCACTTTTTGAGGGTGAAGAAGCATTTGAGTAACAGAATCATAGTTACGTACTTTCGCCAATGCTACTTGTTTTTTAACTTCCGTTGTGTATGTTGCTGCAAAAGTATTTTGGTATTGCTTTAACGTTTCAACAAAAGAATCGTACGCTTTACGGCGTGTTTCCGTGTCTGGAGATAATTCATGCTGATCTTCGAATAAAGCAAACGAGTTTGGTTGTTCCTCACCATCGGAGGTCACAAAGGAGTTAAATTGCATATCAGAAGATTTGCTTCTTTGATAAATCATATATGGCGCCTGATGAACCTCACTTAATGATGCTAAAACTTCCTCAGTCTCAGGAGATAGAGTATGTGGTTTTCTTGCAGCAAGGTCTTCTAAATTGTTGCGATAAGGCTCTAAACCTTTATTTTCCTCTATGTATTTTTCAATTGTTCCTCCAGGCAGAGCTAAAATTTCTGAATCAACAAAGGATAAGGATGCTCCTAATCTAGCAAATGCAGACGCTAGTTTTCCTGAATTAGCTTGGTTTTCTGGATTTGTCCCATCTTCAGATGAACGTAAACTAGCATAAGTTCCTACTAAAATTGCTTTTTCCATAATGGCAGACTGTGCTTCTAAACAGTCAAGGAGAACTTGTGGGCCTTCAGCTAGTCTGTTTTTGTATTGGGTAACAGTTGGTATAAGTTCTTCAATTTCTCTTAAAGCTGCTTCCCATTCTTCTACGGTTGCAAATAAATCTTCTACTTTCCAAGTTTGTTCTACAGGAACCTCAGAGCGTAATTTTCTTTTTTTAGCCGTTGTTTGCATAAGTCCATTTCTCCTTTCAGTAGTGGCTCATTTTCCCAAATAGGTAATAGAATAATAGAAAGAATCTATTATTTATTTCGCCACTCTAATATTTTTATTATAAAGGAATTTCTAGCATTTGTCTTTTATAAGTCAGAATTTTTTTACTACATATTTCGCTCAAATTTTCAGGTGAACCTTCTCCGTCTCAAGACCTACATAAAATCATTCGATAAACGGGTTATTTGGAATAAAAATACAGTATAATTAGAATTGTAAGAATTATCTAGATTAAAAGGATAAAGGGGGCCAAATTTCTTATGTTAAGTAAAGCAATCGTCGAAGATGTCATCAATGCTGCACTTGAAACAGGTGGAGATTTTGCAGAAGTGTTTGTAGAAGACCGATTTACAAATACGATTTACTTACAAAGCGGGATTATTGACAATAGTATGTCTGGTAGGGATTTTGGAGTGGGGATTCGAATTTTTAAAGGCTTCAATAGTACCTATACATACACAACAGATTTTTCAAAAGAAGGCTTGCTAAAAGCTGCTAGAAATGCAGCGAGTGCCTTAAAAGGTGAAGATGTCTTGAAGGCAAATAAATTGACTTCTGAGTCAGTGAATCCGATCCATCCCATTCTTTATATGCCCCAGTCAGTTGAGAAGACGAGAAAAGTCGGAGTACTAAAAAAAGCCTATGAGATTGCTAAAAACTATCACTCAAGCATTTCACAAGTAAAGCTTCGATACTTTGATGAGGAACAAAATGTATTGATTGCAAACTCAGAGGGGAAATTTGTTGAGGATAAACGTGTGAGAGGGCGAATTGCGATTAACTCTGTTGCAACAAGAGGAAATCAGATGGAATCAGGATTCTATGGCCCAGGTGCTCTTCAAGGTTTTGAATTTATGGAAAACCTAAATTTAGAACACTACGCTTCGGAGGCTTCCAGAATCGCAGTCACTATGTTAGATGCTGATCCTTGTCCTAGTGGGAAATTTCCTGTCATTATTGATAATGAATTTGGCGGTGTTATTTTCCATGAGGCTTGTGGTCACGGCTTAGAAGCTACATCGGTTGCTAAGGGCCAATCGGTTTTTGCTGGAAAAATAGGAGAAAAAGTAGCACCGGAGATTGTTTCTTATATTGATGATGGAACGCTAGAAAATGAGTGGGGCTCTATCAATATCGATGATGAAGGGGAAAAATCTCGAAAGAATGTGTTAATCGAGAATGGTATTTTAAAAGGTTATTTAATTGATAAGTTAAATGCAAGAAGGATGGGTATGGACTCAACAGGCTCAGGACGTAGACAATCGTATCGATTTGCTCCTACATCACGAATGACTAATACTTACATCGCTCCTGGAAAATCGACTCCAGAGGAAATTATCTCCAATACAGAGCATGGTATTTATACAAAGTATATGGGCGGCGGCCAAGTCAATACGACCACTGGAGATTATAACTTTGCTGTTATGGAAGCATATATGGTCAAGAATGGAAAAATCGATAAACCAATTAAAGGAGCAACTCTAATAGGAAATGGACCGAAAACGTTACAACTTGTTGATATGGTTGGGAATAATCTTGGACACGGGGCAGGAATGTGTGGCTCCGTAAGCGGAAGTATCCCAGTAAATGTCGGTCAACCAATGATTCGTGTTAGTGAAATGACGGTTGGCGGTAGAAAGGGGGACCAATAACATGAATGTACAAGATTTTAAGGAAAAGTTATTTTCAGAAGGTAAATCCATTGGTTTTTCCGATATGGAGCTTTATTATCAGAAATCGGATATTTTTAACTGTGAATTGTTCAAAGGAGAAGTTGAAAAATTTACGACTTCAGAAGAAATGGGTGTTTCTTTCCGTGGACTTTATAATGGGAAAATGGGATACGCCTATACGGAGAAATTAGATGGGGAGTCTGTATATTTCCTTTTGGAAAATGCAAAGGAAAATTCTTTAATTATTGAGGATGCAGAACCAGAAGAAATCTTTTCTGGTAGTGAAAGATATGAAAATGTAAACTTTTATTCTGAAACTCTATCTAAGATATCAAATGAAGAAAAAATTGATTTTATGAAGAAAGTGGATAAGGAAATTTATGCTCAAGATGAAAGGGTTGTAGGGACAGATTTCTTTATTTTAGAGAGTGCAGAAGTAGAAAGTGCTCTGTTTAATAGTAAAGGTTTAGAACTACTCGATCGTAAAAATTATTTGGTCTTTGCTGTATATGTCATTGTAAAAGAAAATGATGTCGTAAAAACAGCTGGGCATTTTGAAGTTGTCCAGAATTTGGATGAGTTAGATGCCGGTAAGATTGCTTCTACTGCAGTAGAAGAAGCATTATCTTATTTGAACCCTATGTCTATTCCTAGTAAGGAGTATCCCGTTTTATTAAGAAATGATACGGCAGCAAGCTTGATTTCCACTTTTACGCCTATATTCTCTGCTGAGAATGCTCAACAAGGAATGTCTCAGTTAAAAGGGAAAGAAGGGGAACAAATAGCTGGAGAAAATGTTTGTCTCATTGATGATCCATTTAGAAAAGATGGTATGTTTAGTCGAATTTTTGATGCGGAGGGAGTGGCATCCTCAAAAGTTTCTATTATCAAAAATGGGAAGCTAAATACGTTATTTCACAATTTAAAAACGGCTAAAAAGGCAGGTGTTGAAACAACAGGGCATGCCTTTAAAAACTCTTACAAGGGCTCTGTAACGGTTGCTCCATCGAATCTGTATGTACAGCCAGGTATTAAGAGCTATGAAATGTTAGTAGGAGAAATGAAGGAAGGAGTAATTATTACAGAGCTATCAGGTCTGCATTCCGGTACAAATCAAATTTCGGGAGACTTCTCAGTAGCAGCAACAGGCTACTATGTAAAAGATGGAAGAATTCAATCGGCTGCAAATCAAATGACCATTGCAGGAAATTTCTTTGAACTATTAAACCAAATAGAAGAAATTGGCTCTGATCTTAAGTTTTCATTTGGAGTTCCAGGTTCTGGGTACGTAGGCTCCCCAACTTTATTAGTAAGTGGGTTATCCGTAACGGTTGAATAAATAAAGAAAAGCTGCCCTTTAATGGTCAGCTTTTCTATTGAAATTATAAGTAGAATGTCGATACCCATTCAGCAAGATAAGCTGTCAGAACCGCGGCATAGGTTCCGACCACATTTCCTAAAATCCCCATTAATAGTCCAACCGGTGCTAGTGAAGGTTGGAATACAGAAGCGACAACGGGTGCTGAGCTTGTCCCACCAATGTTTCCTTGTGACCCTACTGCAACGAAGAATAGGGGAGCACGAAGTAAACGAGCCGCTAAGAAGATAATGAGCACGTGGATGGCTAACCATACAATTCCCATTAATACATATTGAGGTGCATCCACCACATATGCTAAATCAGCTTTTGCCCCGATGGTAGCAAGTAAGATATATATACCCGCATACCCCACTTTACTAGCTCCGTAATTCTCAAGTTTTCGAATAGGAGTAAATGAAAACAGAATACCAACAGCAGAAACAATCATTATTGTCCAGGTACTAGCTGATAAGACAGAAGATTGTGGAAGAGTTTCAGAAAACATACGAATGAGATATGAAACCCCGAAACCAAGTCCAATAATTGCCACCAACTGAGGTACATCAATCGGCTTCGAATTCTTTTTTTGTAATTCTCCCATATCTTCATTTACTTTTTTTATTACTGAGTTATCTGCTCGGTTCCAGCGATTAAAGCGATCTTGGAATCCAGCTAGGAAAATCATGATTCCCATCCAGCTGTATCCGACAACTGTATCCACCACGATAATCGGTGCCAAAATGTTTTCAGGTGTTCCTGTTGCATCAATTAAAGCTGCCATATTGGCACTTCCGCCAATCCAGCTTCCAGCAAGTGCAGCTACACCTGTCCATGCTTCAGCAGGCAGAAACGGTTGGAATATAGCCAGTGCAATTGGGCCACCTATGATAACGCCAAGGGTCCCTGCGAAGAACATCATAATTGCTTTTGGTCCTAATTTTAATGTAGCAGGTACATTAGCTGACAATAGCAATAGTAAAAGTCCTACAGGTAGGATGTATGTAGATACAAAGTCATATAGGGTTGAGCTTGATGGAATGATTCCAAGGGTGGTTGAAATCATTGGTAAAAAATACGTCCAAATCAAAGGTGGTGCATAATGAAAAAACTTTTGTAAGATAGGATTTTTGGACTGTCCTAGGACAAATAGAATCCCTAACAGTGATGTTAAATAAGCAAAGATAGCCATTGGCTCTTGTATCAATGCTGTTTGTGAAAGGATAGCCAAAATATATCTCCTCCTATTTTTATTTTTGACTATGTTATTTTAGCAATGAAAACGATTTCTATCAAACTATTTTAGAATAATATATTCTTCGGTGGTTATTTCTTTAGAGATTATGTGGTATTCAGAAGATTTAATCTTTTGGTGGAATTTACAGGAAACTCTCGACAAAGTATAAAGATGGGAGTAAGGTGTTCTATATATAATTAAGAGGTGTTCCGCTGGAGGATAGAATGAACGAACAAAAGAAGACTATACTCACATTTCAAATATTTTTTCTCATCGTTTACTTTGGTTTTGGAGGAATTACCCCACTATTAAGTGTGTACTTAAGTCAAGAGCAAGGGCTAAATGGATACCAGATTGGAACGATTATGTCTATTGGTCCTATCATTATGATCTTTTTTCAACCAATATGGGGTATTATTTGTGACCTAACCAATGCACCAACAAGAATAATTTCGTTCTTAACCGTCATTACGGGGATCATTGGCTTAGGCTATTTATTTTTAGACCAATATGTTTGGTTGATTGTCATAGCTCTCTTTCTCGCCATTTTTCAAAGTGGAATTAACCCTATTTCGGATAGTATTGCATTAAAGTATACAGCAGAACGGAACTTAAACTATGGAAACATTCGTTTATTTGGTTCGTTAGGATTTGGTTTAGCTGTTTTTATAATGGGAAGATTATCAGAAACTTCTTTAGGACTAGATGTAATCTTTTATTCACTTTTTATTACTCTAGTTATTTCATCATTTATTATTACAAAGGCACCAAAAGAACGGGCTACGACCAAACTCAATATAAAAGAAGGAATAAAGCAATTCCTATTCTTACCTAAATTTTTGCTTTTCTTATTGGTGGCATTTCTAATTTTGGGTCCTAATTTGGCTAATAATACGTATTTCGGGCTCTTTGTTGAAGGGTCTGGAGGGACCTTTACAGGAATCGGGATTGCATTTTTAATTGCTGTTTTATCTGAAATTCCATTCATGCAGGTTGCGAAAGCGTGGGTCATGAGGTTAGGGATTTTACACGTCAGTTTGATTGCAGGTGTTGTGTCATTGATAAGATGGGGAATCTATGTAGCTCAACCTGACCTTTGGTTAATTTATTCCTCAGCCTTTCTACAGGGTGCAGCGATTGGTCTCTTTATTCCAGTAGGTCTTCAATATGTTCGCGAGATTACACCGCCTGAAATGGCTGCTACTGCGATTACAATTTATGCATCTATCTCAGGTGGGTTAGGAAACTGGTTTAGTACATTTTTTGGTGGAATTATTTATGAAGAGGCAAGTATATTTATCGTTTATTTCTTCTTCAGTATATTAACGGCTTTAGGAATCTTATTAAATCTCTGGCTCCTACATTTGGATAGGAAAAGTAGAGTCAATAAATCGATGAAGGCGATAAGTGCCTAACACTATAGGGGTAGGGAACAGTGAAATGTTCTTTACTCCTTTTTTTGTTTGATCTGGTGTTGAATATTTGTGGCAAAATAGTTTTCGCGCTAAATATGGTTAATTATGGTATAAACGGCACAGAAACATGAGTTTGTGTTCCGAATATGGATAATTATGGTATAAACGGCACAGAAACATGAGTTTGCGTTCCAAATATGGATAAATATGGTGTAAACGGCACAGAAACATGAGTTTGCGTTCCAAATATGGATAAATATGGTATAAACGGCGCAGAAACATGAGTTTGCGTTTTAAATATGGATAATCATGACATAAACAGCACAGAAAAACCTGTGTTTTTTTCTGGACATGTGTGAAATGCACAAAAACTACAGTTTGCTTCCTGTCGTTATTTCGATCGGTCCCGTTTATGATAAGATAGGGGATACAACTAGGTTTTTAGTTAGAAAGGATGTATACATATTGTCAAAGAAGTTAGTTTTAGCAGAAAAACCTTCCGTAGGTCGAGATATAGCTAGAGTTTTGCAATGTAATAAAAAGGGGAATGGATTTTTAGAAGGGTCACAATATATCGTAACTTGGGCTTTAGGGCATCTAGTTACATTGGCAGATCCCGAAGTGTATGACAATAAGTACAAATCTTGGAACATAGAATACCTACCCATGCTACCTTCACCATTAAAGTTAGTCGTGATAAAACAAACGGGAAAACAGTTTAGTGTGGTTAAGAACCAAATGGCGCGTTCCGATGTGTCTGAAATTATCATTGCAACGGATGCAGGTAGAGAAGGGGAACTTGTTGCAAGATGGATTATTGAGAAGGCAAGAGTTCATAAGCCCATCAAACGACTTTGGATTTCTTCTGTAACCGATAAAGCTATTAAAGAAGGCTTCTCGAACCTTAAGAACGGAAAAGCATACGAGAATTTATATGCTTCTGCACAAGCACGTTCTGAAGCAGACTGGTACGTAGGTATGAATGCTACAAGGGCACTAACAACCAAATATAATGCTCAGCTTTCCTGTGGGCGTGTTCAGACTCCGACACTAGCCATGATTGCAGCTAGAGAGGAAGAGATTAAGAACTTTAAACCGAAATCGTTCTTTGGTATATCTGCTGAAACAGATCAGCTTAAATTATCATGGCAGGATGGAAAGACAAAGGACCACAAGACATTTCAAAAGGAAAAAATCGAATCCATTTTGAAAGCTCTTCATAATCAAAAGATGGTGGTTGAACATGTTTCTAAAAACCACAAGAAAAGTTATTCCCCCCAATTGTATGATTTAACGGAGCTTCAGCGGGATGCACATCGAATTTTTGGTTTCTCGGCAAAAGAAACGTTGTCGACCATGCAAAAATTATATGAACAGCACAAGTTGGTTACGTATCCAAGAACAGATTCTCGTTTTCTGTCTACCGATATTGTGGACACTTTAAAGGACAGGGTAGATGCCTGTCGGATTCAACCATATGCGAAAGTGGCGAGTAAGATTATAAGAGGACCGGTCAAGGTAAATAAATCCTTCGTGGATAATAGTAAGGTCTCCGATCACCATGCCATTATCCCAACGGAACAGGCGGCTAATTTACAAAAACTAAATGATAAAGAAAGAAAAATATATGACCTCATTGTGAAAAGATTTCTTTCAGTTCTTCTTCCACCTTTTGAATTTGAACAAATTGTTCTCGAAGCAAAAAGTGGAGGAGAAACGTTTGTTGCTAGAGGGAAAAGAGTGCTATCCCTTGGCTGGAAGGAAGTGTTTGAACACCAGGAAGATGATGGTGAGCAGGAAGATTTGGACCAATCCATTCCTGATGTTCAAAAAGGGCAAGAATTAAAAGTTAATCGTCTGACAATGACTTCTGGCGAGACAAAACCGCCTAAGCCGTTTAATGAAGGAACCTTACTATCAGCTATGGAAAACCCGACTAAGTATATGGCGGGTGAGAGTAAGGATTTGATTCAAACAATCGGTAAAACAGGTGGTTTAGGTACGGTAGCGACTAGAGCCGATATCATTGAAAAACTGTTTAACAGCTTTCTTATTGAGGCAAAAGGGAAAGATATTTTTATAACCAATAAGGGAAAACAATTATTGGAGCTAGTACCAGAGGATTTACGGTCTCCATCCTTAACGGCACAATGGGAGCAAAAGCTAGAGCTAATTGCTAACGGAAAGCTTCCAAAGAAGGTATTTATTAAAGAAATTATTGATTATACAAAGGAAGCAGTTTCTGAAGTTAAAAATAGTGAAGCACGCTTTAAACATGATAATATGACAGGAACACGATGCCCGGATTGCGGAAAGCTAATGCTCGAAGTAAATGGGAAAAAGGGTAAAATGCTGGTGTGCCAAGACCGTGAATGTGGACATCGGAAAAACATATCTAAGGTAACGAATGCAAGATGTTTAAACTGTCACAAACGGTTAGAGCTACGAGGGGAAGGAGAAGGGCAAATCTTCTTCTGTAAATGTGGTCACCGTGAGAAAGTGTCAGCCTTCCAAAAAAGAAGGAAAGAAAATCAGAACTCTAAGGCAAGTAAGCGGGATGTAAATCAATACTTGAAAAAGAATAATAAGGAAGAACCCATTAACACAGCTTTGGCAGATGCGTTAGCGAAGTTGAAATTGGATAAGTAAACAGTTTTAAACTAGAAATAGTGAGCTGCCTGATTTGGCAAATAAATAAAGGATGCGGGGGGAATACACATTCTCCGCATCTTTTTATATGTATTTGATTGTTTATGAAACTATGTGGACTTCTGCTATTTTCCAGGGCCTTTGACACGATTTAAAACAAATAACGGAACTCCTGTCCACTTTATTTAGCTATCCGGACACAGGTTCCGTTATTTTAATAAAAATGCCGGTTTTCGAGGACTGAACGGACACACGTTCCGCTAATCGCCTATTTTGACTGTGTTTCTCGCTGATTTTTACCAATTAGCGGATTCTCTGTCCGCAAAACCATTATAAACACGCTTTTTTAAGCAAATAACGGAACTCCTGTCCACTTCATTTAGTCATGCGGACACAGGTTCCGCTATTTTTATGAAAGTGCTGGTTTTATTGAATAGCTTACAACCTAAGCAGTCCATTACAATCTCTCCTATACTACTTTCCGATTTTTACCTATTGGTTCTTGCGTTAAATTCTTTTAGCCACTCCAGATCAATCGGACCATTCAAAACTTTGTAATAGTCAGTACCTATTAACATATAATGTTCGTTTATCCAAAGCATGGCAACTACTGGACCTCTCCAGCCTTTTTCATTTTCCCAAGAATACCTAAATATTGGCCCTGTTAATCCAGGTCCATCTTTCAACTTTTGCACCTGATATTGGGATAGAAATTCTAGTAGTTCATTAATATTTTCTGAATCATGAATGGTTTGTGTATTGGTAGTTGCTGAACTAATATAGATTACAGTAGGATAACTGAATGATTCTAGAATATTATTTAATGGTTTTTCACGGTAGTCATCCCAATATCGAATACCCCAGACACAACTAGAGAAAAAAATAACGGACCCCACGATTATTGCACGCCTTCTAGGAGGCAGAATTCCGTTTTCCTCATTTACTAACCAATTATAAATCCGCTTGCATGTCAGTAAAGATATTAAACCAGTAAACGTCCAAATATATAAATACATCACAGTATGAGGGGGTTCCGGAAATAATGAAACAATGAAATTTAGGAAGGTGAAGATCACAAAGTAAAGAACAATACTTATAAATTTTTTCAAAACGTTCACTCCCATCTTACTCCTATGTATATTTTAACAGTTTATTCCATGTATTCTATCAAAAACAATTTTTATAACCCAAAATACCACGATTTTCTAGTAAACTAGAAGAAAATGAAAATCTTAAGGAGATCTGATGAAGAAGTTGGTTTATATAACTGCAGTCATTATAGTGTTATTGATTAGTCTGGTTCTATATTTGAATTACCAAGTCAATTCAACAGCGAAACAAACTCCCCCTCAAAATGCAGAGTATCTTATTATTCTGGGGGCGAAGGTAAATGGAACTGAGCTTTCATTAAGCTTGTTGTATCGGGCAAATAAAGCGTTAGAGTATCTTCAGGAGAACCCAGATACAATAGCGATTGTAACAGGTGGTCAGGGACCAGGGGAGGAAATGACGGAAGCGGATGCTGTCCGACGATATTTAATTGAAAACGGCATTGATACAGAAAAAATATGGGTCGAAGATAAATCCACTTCAACTTATGAAAATCTGGAATTTACAAAGGAATTATATGATGTAAAAGAAGCCGTAATTGTAAGTAATGACTTTCATTTATATAGGGCAACAGAACTTGCTGAAAAAGTAGGGATTAAGGGGTATCCACTTGCCGCTAAGACACCAGAAATCGTTGAGTTTACGCTAAATGTACGGGAGTATGCAGCTATTATTAAAATGTATTTAACGGGAAGATGATCAAAACCAGAAACTGCTATCACAAGATGATGTCAAAAGTAAAAAACCCCCGCCGTTCACTCACTCAGGCAGGGGTTTTCTCTTATTCGATCATGTTTCCATCCTTGTCAATAAAGACTGATTTTACAAATGTACGATTAAAGGATGTACCCTTGGCAGATTTACCTTCTATATCAACAGTCAAGTTGTAAATACCTTCTCCAAGATGAGGAATGGAGACTTTTGGTTCTCCATCTTTATTCGAAAGCTTTACCTTTTGGGATTTTAGTTTTCCGTTTTTATAGTACTCAACTGAAATTGTGGTATTTATTTTTCCTTTTTCAAAGGCATTGCCATTTGATTGAACCGTCACATCTAATAATTTACTAATTGAAACATCTAGATCATGATTTACTCCATCTTTGAAGTTCACGTTTAATAGATAATTTTCTTTCTTAGATTGAGCTTCTACTCTCCATTCACCAGGAGTTGGATTTGGAATTTGGATGGAATGGTGATAGGCACCAGCAAATACACTGGTTGAATCTTCTTCTATAGAAAATGTAGAATAGATTTTCCCATCAGGAGCAACTAAATTTAGTGAAGTATCTTTTTGATCACTCATCCAGTCAATTGTAATTTCAGAAACCTTATCTTCTACGACAAAGACTTCCTTTGTTTTATTGGAATAGGAGCCTCCTCTGTAATAGGTAGAGACAGCCGTGTCATTGGAAATTTCGGCAATATTGCTGGTTAAAGAATGAAGACCAGCTTCATATAAATAGGATTCGAAATAGTTGAAAGTGGAGCTTCCTTCCCGAATTTCGGAATGGTTCCAATCCCTAACAGCAATTTCTGTCGCATAAGGCAAGCGGGAGCTCTGTACAGTTACGGCTCCATCGTTAGAACCATAAGAGCTTAAGTATAGTCCTCCCCAGTAAAGGGAGCTACCAAAGCTTCCCCAACCCGTTCCTCCAAATGTATAAAATGGCACACGATTTACATTGTAGTGGTTATCCGTTTGTGATCTGAAAGTTGCCATGTATCCAGTTTGAAGAGAATAAGTTGCGTTATTTTTTCCACCAAGAATATCACCCAACCATCCAGCCCAGCTACTGTAAGCGAGGTCCGCTAACTGGGATCCATGGTGTGGGCTTGAAAGGGTAATAACCCTGTGTACATAAGGATACGCCCCGTAATGGACAAGAGCAGATTGTGTATCGATTCCGCCTTTACTATGGGCAACGACCACGACCTTTTCTCCAAAATGGTTATAGATGTCTTGGAGTTTTGAAGCCAACAGCTGCCCATTGTCCCACATATTTTCAGTAGGATATAAGTCGATAAAAGCTGTTTCATATCCATTGTTATAGGCTATATCATACATATCGTTTTCAACCCACCAGGTGGTAGCTGAACTATTTAATCCGTGAACAAATACAATAGGGGATTTAGCAGGATCTACATAGGATGGGGTGGAGCCCAAATACCACTGGCCAGGAGTGCCTTCAGGGTCCCCTTTACCAAGTGAACCAGCAAATGCTGTAAAAGGGGATAACACTAAAAGAAACATAATAAGTAATGATAATGTTCTTTTCATAATTCGCTCCTTTAATAAAAGTGTAGGAGGAAGTACTTCCGTAAAGCAGGCCTATACAAATATATGGAAAAATAAAGAAGTTATAACGGGATAATAGTCATTAGATGTCATGAGGAGAAAGGCTTGTTTTGTTTTTGATATGAGGTGAACATTCTGTTCGGTGTTGGTATCTGAGCAAGTAAGTGGAGAAGAAAAATTAATGTAGAAAAAACCAAACCTTGATTTTACATGAAAAATAGAGTATAGTAAAGGTATTGGATTAAATTTTTTAAAAAATCTTTTTTGATATGGGGTCGTATCTTCTTTTGGAAAAGGCAAACAAGAAGGCCTTTTAGAAATGATTACGCCTTTTTTTATTTTCTTATTGCTTTCCAAATTTTTCTTGATATAGAGTTTCTTTTCAAATTCTATGAGTAAATTTTGGGAGTGTTGGGTACCCTATCATTAAAATAGGATTACCTCAATCCAAATGATCATTGGGGGTTATGTTAATGTTCAACCGTAAAAACCAAGAAGAAGTAGAAAAGCTCGATACGATAGTTTGGGTTTGTTCTTCAGACGATTGTAATTGTTGGGTAAGGGATAACTTTAAAAGCAGTGAGGAACCTGCATGTCCAATCTGTGAAAGTAAAATGGAACAATCGACAAAATTTATTGAAGTGGTTCATAACCCAAGCTCAGCAATGTAGAAAACCTCAATGGAACATATATGATAAAAAAGATAAAGGTGATTCCGCCTTTATCTTTGTTTTTGTTGAATAACTTATACATAAAAGAACGACATCTCTAGGAGGAAATTAAGATATGGAACATATAGAAGCTGGAACTGTGACCACGCTTCAGGTTGAAAGGATTGCTCCCTTTGGCTACTTCTTAACAGACGGAGAAGAAGATGTACTCTTACATCAAAGTGAAGTGGATAGACAACTAGAAGTCGGAGAATCCCTATCTGTATTTATTTACCAGGATAAACAAGGAAGGTTAACAGCTACATCTAAAATCCCTAAAATCCAGGTCGGACGATACGGCTGGGCAGAAGTTGTGAATGTTGTTGAGAACTTAGGCGTATTCGTTGATATTGGAATTAACAAAGATATTTTAGTATCTTTGGACGACCTACCCTTATTTCAAAGTGTGTGGCCATCGAACGGGGATCAATTATTTTTATCCTTGAAAACGGATCGAAATGGTAGACTGTTCGGACGCCTTGCAACAGAGAATATTATTCAACAGCTCACTAAGAAAGCTCCCGAAACCATGAAAAATAATAATGTTAAAGGTCGGGTATATAGAGAATCTAAGGTAGGTACCTTTGTCCTAACAGAGGATGGGTATAGAGGGTTTGTTCATGAGTCTGAGAGACCGAAGGAACCGAGGTTAGGTGAATCAATTGAAGGACGAGTCATAGATGTAAAAAAGGATGGAACTTTAAATTTATCCCTGATCCCACGTGGACATGAAAAAATGGACGAAGATTCTGAGGCTATCTTATCTTATATGCATTCTCGAAATGGTGCTATGCCGTATAGTGACAAAAGCCAGCCAGATGATATTCTGGAGCGTTTCGGTATGAGTAAAGCTTCCTTTAAAAGGGCTTTAGGTAAACTGATGAAAGCAAACAGGATTGAACAAAGAGAAGGTTGGACATATTTTAAAGAGGAAGACCGAGAATCAAAACAATAGGCCATGAGGAACCTCTCATGGCCTTATTTCTGACACTACTCTTCTTAATTTTTGTCCTTTTTCTAATGGGAGGAAGCTCTTAAATTGTAGGATTGGTGAAACTACTTTTTGCTGGTTAAATAGGGTGGAAAACTCACTTATGATAGCCTGTTTCTCATGGTCATGTAGATCCCTTGAGACTTCAATTACTAATTCGTTATGGGTTACCTGACGAATTCGATAATTCTCTATATCGTTGGGTAATGCGTGCAATAGAGTTCTAGATAAAAGATCAGGAAAAAGCTTTTGTCTCTCTCCGTTTGTAGTCAACAAAAAGAACACATCATCCTCGCGCCCTTCAATTCTTTTTATCGTTAGAGTCTGATTGCCGCAGCTACAGCCTTCAGGATCTTCTATTAAAATGTCATTGAGTCTATATCGAATAATGGGTTGAGAAGTTCTTTTCATGTCTGTAATAATCGGGATGAAACGCAAATCGTCTACATATTCTTTTTCCACAAATACAATATCTTCATTTAGGTGAAGCTTTCCGTGTGAACAGGTACAACCTAAAAAGCCTTCCGTGCATTGATAAATTTGTCCCAAAGGTAATGAAAAGAAAGTCTCTACTTTTTCTTTTGTTTCATCTGGTAGCACTTCTGCTATGGAAAAAAGCTGTTCTACATTCTCGAAGTCGGAATGACCACAGCGTTTTATTATCTCGATCCAAACAGATGGGGGAGCAACAATGATTTCTGGATTTAGTTGACTGAGTCTCGCCACTTCTTTGTCGATATTTGAGAATAGGTCAAAGAAATGAAAGTCAATATTGCCTTCATTTGCAGTTTCATATAAATTGCTGTTTGCTCTTAAAAAAAGGGCGACTTTTCTTTTTTGAAAGATACTCCTGCCCTCTAGTACTTTAGCTAATATGGCACCAACCCATTGGTACTGCTCCCTTTCTGAAACAAGAAATATCCCTTTGTTGCCAGAGGTTCCAGATGATAGTCCCACTGTTACGCCTTTATGTGTCGGGGAGAAATCTCTAGACTTCTCAGCAGAAATGGCTACCTTTAAACATTCTTCTTTAGTCAGCCCTTTGGTATTCAGCTCATCAAAATGTTTCATCATGCTTTGCTTATTCATGATGGGATATGAGGATAGTTGATGACCGATTTCTTTATAAAATGTGGAATGTTTGTTAACAAATTTCAACTGCTGCTTTAGCCATTTTTGTTGTACTTTTTCTAGTGAATTTCTTGATTGATATTTCCTTCTATATAGTAAATAGCTGAACAAAATGTTCAGCTTACTTGTCCAATTCATAGAGAGCCTCCTTATATCTTTGATAGGATTGTTCACAATGTGAAGGGAAAATGAGGAGCTCCTGATTGTTGTTGGTTAATTTATGTAGCTTGTTAAAAGTATTTTTATATGCACTCCAACCTTCAATGACAAGCTTTGCAATAGGGTGTGGAAGTGCTTGGTGTTGGATAGACGAGAAAGACCAGCTCGCATCGGCGCATAATAATACCCATTTTTTTCTCAGTTTTAAAAACAGTCCGTACTGATGGTTCGTGTGTCCTGGTAAATGAACAGCAAACATGAGTGAATCCCCAAATAAGTCATATCCTTCAGTAAAGGGATATAACTCTTCAGGTAATCGAACATGATTCCTATCCTCGATGAAGGTAAAGTTTGTATCTTTGGGAATTAATTCTGGAATAAATGCTTTTTTTACAGCAGAAACTCCTTTTTTTCCATGAAGTTCAGTCCACTCCCATTTAGAACAAAACGTTACTTTATTTGAAAACCGGTGGTAGCCCCCGACATGGTCCGCATGGAAATGGGAAAGGAATACAGCATTGACCGCGGGTAGATCCGTCTCAAAAGAAAAAGAATTTTCCAATTTTACAGGTGTGAGCAGGCGGTATAGGGTATAAGGGAATGGGTCTGTTACATCAAAAAATGTAGAATCATAACCCGTATCAAAAAGGATCGTGCCTTCTGTTGGATGTTCAAATGTGAAAATTAAAGAGGGAAAAGCCGTCTTTTTCCAAGAGTTCATTTGATCAGCTAATTTGCCTCTTTGATAGCATTCACCTGTTTTATACACTTGTAAGCTATGAATATATCGATTTGTACCAATTGGCATAGTGAATAATTCCTTCCTCGATACTTATTAAGGGTTCGTATCCTAGTTCTTTGCGTGCCTTTTCAATACTTAGGGTTTGGGAGTTGCCCAGAACACTAACACTGTACCTTGTAATAAATGGTTCCTTCTTAATGAATGGCAATTGATAGATAGCTTCTAGGAAGTAAGCGACTCTAAAAATTACAGGGTAGGGAAGTTTCTTATACTGAACGTTTATCTTTAAGTGAGTAAATAAAAGGTCACAAAGACTTTTAAAGGAATAGGGCTCTCCGTTTGAAATGTTATAGGTTTGACCGACTTCACCCTTCTCTAAACTTAGCTCTAAGGCATGAGCCACATTTTCAACATAAGTAAGGTCAATTAAAGTCTTTCCATTATTAAATAGCGGAATGCCTTTGGTCTTATTAAGGGTGAGTAGTCTTGGTAAAATGGTTGAGTCCTCTGGTCCAAATAATCCCCTTGGACGTATGATAATGGTTTCTAATCCTTTTTCTTGGTATTGTTTCACTTTTTGTTCTGCTATATATTTCGTATGCGCATAATGGTTTGCAAACCGCTTTGGAAGCTCCGCTGTTTCTTTAACATTTGTTGCATCATTATATCGAAAATAAATGCTTGGGGTTGAAACATGAATAAAGCGCTTGACTCCGTGCTCCCTTGCGCTTTTTAAGAGATTTTCTGTAACTGTTACATTGGCTGTGTAGAATGATTGATAATCTCCCCAAGGCTCGGAAAGGGCTGCACAATGAATGATATAATGATGGTTTCTTACAAGCTCCTGACAGAAGTCCTTTTGTTGTAGGTCGCCTGGAACGAAAGAGATCCCTTCTTCTTTTAACCATTCACCCTTTTGAAGATTTCTTCCTGTCCCAGTTACGGTATAGCCTTTTTTAGATAAATATCGAACTAAATGCCCACCGAGAAAACCGGTTGCACCGGTAACTAATATTTTTTTCATTGGCTGTAATCCCCATTCCATTCAATATCTAAAGTAGTGGCTTCAATTAAGCTAATTCTTTCATGAATCATCCTTTTCCAAAGAGGAATAAGACTTAATGGTTGGGTCAAAAAGGGAAGAAGATCATCCGTATCCCACAATACATCCTTAGCCTTTAGTATAGATGGTAACCAGTCACGGTCTTTTTTTGCTAATAACATTCCAAAAATTAGGGCTTTCGTAGATTGGTAGTCTATTTGTTCTAAAGGGGTACGTTTATCTATAAGGCATGTGGCGATGACTTCTGGATTGATTAAATGAATGCCACTAGTGCAACGAGGGTTGCATTCCAATGGATAAATAAATCCATTTGTTTCCATAACATCAAAACCAATAAATCCCGTAAAGTTTATTTTTTCCACAACCTTCGTTAACCATTTTTGTATCGTAGGTCGATCTACTTTCCTAAAGTAGACGGATGATTTTCCACTTTTATAACGATTATCATAAATAGCAGAACTTAGCATTTTACCTTTATGACAAATTGCAAAGAGATTAAATTCTTTGCCTACTAATTTTTCTTGAACAACGAATGGAACAAAGGGTGAAGACTTAAGTGTAGCCAACTCTTCTAGCTTATCAACTGTAAAATCCATAACTTGAATTCCGAATCTGGAGTATACAGGTTTATATATATAAGTCTTTTGAGAATGTAAATGTAATTGTTGTAAATTGGTACTATCATTTACTAAGAATGTTTCAGGTGTATTAAAGTTCCATTTTTTCATGCTCTCAATAAAAGTAAATTTATTATGAAGGTCTAGAATCTTTGTAAAGCTATCGGTAAATACTTCACAGAATGATTGTATCGTCTCGAGATGTTCACTTATATAGTAGGACTCTTCACAAGTAGGTATTAACAAATCAATAGAGTAATCCTGAATGATCTGAATTAACTGTTGAATGAAGCTCTCTGTCTTTTGTCTTGGTGAAGCCACCTGAATGGTTTTTTCAATATATCTAGAAAACGAAGAAACCGTAATGGATAAACTTTCGGCTACATAAATCGTGTGGCCACATTTTCCGAGTGCTCTAATTAGTTCAAGAGTATAAGGAGCTCGAGCACCGGTGATGAGAATTCGTTTTTTAGTATTCAATCACTAATCCCCCAATACTTAATCCAGCAGATGTTCCTAATAACATAATAGTAGTCCCACGTTTTATATCGTGTTCTTCTAGAAGAAGATGGAGAGTAAAAGGGATGGATGCGGCAATCATATTCCCGTAATCTCTAACGATTTTAATCATTTGTCCTGGTTTTAACTGTAAACGTTTTTCCATTAAATCGATGGCACTTCCACTAGCTTGATGTGGCACTATATAATCAATGTCTTTGAGCCGGACATGAGAGGATTCGCACAAATCCTCAACAAATGTTTGGATATATTTGGAGGCAGTTTTAAATACTTTCTTCCCATCCATATGGAACAAAAAGGGAAGTTCTGAATTTGTTAGGTTAGGGTGAAGCTTGGTTCCTCCTCCAGGTATTTCAGTATAATGTACACCGCTGCTGTAGGTTCTCATTAAGGAGCCTAATAGTTTACTAGATGAAGAGGCTTCTAGAATAAATGCTGCAGCTCCATCTCCAAACAAAGAATGGGTTTTACGATCATTTTTATTCAAGCCTACTGAGCTAATTTCAGTAGAAACAAGGAGGACCTTCTTGTATTGTCCTAAATGGAGAGCATTCCCTAATAAATCAAAGGCCGTAACAAAACTTAAGCAAGTAGAATTCACATCAAAGGCCGGAATGGGGTATTCATCTCCAGCAAGCTTCTGGTGGATAAAAGAAGCAGTGCTGGGTATTGGCTGTTCCATGGTCCCACTTGCGCACACAATGCAATCTATATCTTTTATGGATAGGTTCGCTTTGGATAATGCTTGAATGGAAGCTTGAGTACCCATTTCAGAGGCTGTTTCGTCTTCCACATAATATCTTGTTCTAACTCCGGACAATGCCTCCATAGTACCAGGTGTTTCATTAAAATAGTGATCAATATCTGTGGAATAGACCTTTTTCTTTGGAAGGTATATCCCTGAACTAATAATACGTACATTTCTCATCTGCAGCACCCACATGTTTTTTATTTTTATTATAGGAGAGAAGAATATAGAAAAAAAGGAAATAAGTAGATTATTGCTTTTTTTTGGAAAAGGCATGTCCGGTAGCTTGACTTTATAGGCAAATGTATGTTTTACTTATATCACCATGTTCTCGTTATTAAAATATAGACTAAATAGATGTAAGTCGCAGTTTCCTTAAGTTGTAAGTTAACTTAAACATTACATCTTAAGCGGATTTGTGACTTTTTCTTTGGGACATGATTTTTAATGATTGGGTAATGGTTAAACAGATTTAGGAGGAATTTTTAAATGAACACTGGTAAAGTAAAATGGTTTAATGCAGAAAAAGGTTTTGGATTTATCGAAGTTGAAGGTGGAGACGACGTATTCGTACACTTCTCAGCTATCCAAGGCGAAGGTTTCAAATCTTTAGAAGAAGGTCAAACAGTAACTTTCGAAATCGTTGAAGGTAACCGTGGACCTCAAGCAGCTAACGTAACAAAAGCGTAAGTTAATCTAATGATGATGATGGCGACGTCTTATACGTCGCCTTTTATATGAAACTCTTCAGATACTCCACCACATATTAAACCCTTTCAAATAAACCATTTGAGTAATTCTAACTTCTATTCATTATTTAGTTTCCCATCTATAAGTGAACTGACATAGTAGGTAAGAGTAAGATGTAGCTTTAAATGTAGTACCTGATTCACACTGGCACGGTCTCGGAGCCGTAAGGATGAAAGAGAGGTAGGGCTTTCATTGTTTTAGGTGTTGTATGTGCCAATTGTTCATTATGTATATAATGTTCGTCATTATTTTTTAATGTTTTCAAATAGTTCTTCCTAAAATACAGCGTCTGTACGTATATCGTGCAGGCGCTTTTTAAATTTTGAGTGAAGTGTTAAGAAGAATCGATTATGATGGTACTAGTGTGAAATTTGTTTTTTTGGAGGTAACCAAAATGCAACAACCAAAAGTTTATTCAGAGACGATTCCTATGACAAAGGAAGAGTTCTTTTCATTCTATACAAAGGTACAAGAAAACTATGAGCATCACATCCTTCTTGAAAGTGGAAGAGGGGGGCAATATAGTATTGCTGGGTTACAGCCCTTTGCAGTTTTGAAATCAAGTGACAATGGCCTACATATTTATGCTGAGAAAAATAATGAACATAAAGAAGGCAATCCTCTTCATTTAGTAAAAGAATGGATGCAGAACTACGTGACCGAGACCGATGATCAATTACCTGATTTCCAAGGCGGAGCTATAGGATATATCAGCTACGACTATGCTCGTTATATAGAAAAGCTACCTTCCCTTTCAAGAAATGATTTAGAAATGCCGATTCTATACTTTTTGGTCTTTAAAGAGTGGGTTGTTTTTGAACATGAACAGGATCAGTTATGGTTTATGAACTTGGCAAGTGATGACTTGGAAGGGAAAAACACTCTTGAAAGGATGAAGCAGGAATGGCTCGAAGCAAGTGCTCATCCACAAAAGGAAGATCACTTTCTTGCAACAGATGATAAGTTGCATGTATCGATGACCGAAGAGCAGTTCATGGAAGCTGTCGAAAAAATACGGGAATATATTGCACAAGGAGATGTCTTCCAAGTTAATTTATCCGTTCGTCAGTCAAAGGTTTTATCGGCAAATCCTTTTGATATCTATAAAGAGTTACGCATATTAAATCCATCCCCCTATATGGGATATATGCATACCCCCGATTTCCAAATTGTTAGCGGTTCCCCAGAATTGTTAATTAAGAAAAAAGGGAGAGAAGTAAGTACACGTCCTATTGCAGGTACAAGATCACGTGGGAAAGATCATGAAGAAGACCTACAGCTCGCTAGGGAATTAATGGAGAATGAAAAAGAGCGAGCAGAACATGTTATGCTTGTTGACTTAGAAAGAAATGATATTGGTCGAGTCTGCGAATATGGAAGTGTTGAAGTAAATGAGTTTATGGTGATTGAAAAATATTCTCATGTGATGCATATTGTTTCAAATGTACGTGGAACCTTGGCAGTGGATAAGGATGGGTTTGATCTTATTGAAGCAACGTTTCCAGGTGGCACAATTACAGGAGCACCAAAGATAAGAACAATGGAAATCATTGAGGAGTTAGAACCCGTTCAGAGAGGAATCTATACTGGGTCCATTGGATGGATTGGGTTTGACGGTAACCTTGAATTAAATATAGTGATCCGAACGCTATTGGCGAAGAACGGTTTTGGACATATTCAGGCTGGTGCCGGCGTTGTAATTGATTCTAATCCGAAGCATGAATATAAAGAGGCACTAAAAAAAGCAGCCGCCTTGTGGAAAGCTACAGAAATGGCTGAGAAAAGACTAGGGGAAGAAAAATGATCTTAATGATTGATAACTATGATTCATTTACGTATAACCTTGTTCAATATTTAGGAGATTTAGGGCAGCAATTGGTGGTTAAGAGAAACGACGACATTACTATTAAAGAAATTGAAGAGTTGAATCCAGACTATTTAATGGTTTCTCCAGGACCATGTAGTCCTAATGAAGCGGGTATTAGTATGAAGGCTATTAAACATTTCGCCGGTAAGATTCCTATTTTTGGAGTTTGTTTAGGTCATCAATCCATTGCTCAAGTTTTTGGAGGTAAAGTAGTACGAGCTGAGAGGCTCATGCACGGAAAAACCTCTGAAATGATTCATAATGGTCAAACGATATATAAGGGGGTATCTAATCCTTTTACTGCAACACGATACCATTCACTTATTGTAAAAAAAGAGACATTACCGAATTGTTTAGAAATAACAGCTTGGACAGAAGAAGGAGAAATTATGGGACTTCGTCATAAGGAACTACCGATTGAGGGAGTGCAATTCCATCCAGAGTCTATCATGACAGGAGATGGGAAAAAGCTCTTACAAAATTTTTTAGATGCCTATTCTCCGGTTCATAAAAAGTAGTCCAAAAGTGATTGGAGTGGTTTTATTTTGTTTATATACATTAACGGCAAGATCGTCCACAAGGATGAAGTGACAATTTCTCCGTTTGACCACGGTTTCCTATATGGACTTGGTGTGTTTGAAACCTTTCGCACCTATGAGGGAAAACCTTTCCTATTTAACGAGCATTGGGATAGACTTCAACAAGGGCTTACAGAATTGAATATCCACCTAAAATTTTCAAAGGAAGAAATCTTTCATGCCGTCCAAACACTTTGTTCCAAAAATCAATGGCCTGAATCCAGACTTCGATTAAATATATCGGCTGGTGTTGGAGATGTAGGGTTACAAACTTCTCCTTATTTAGATCCAAATGTGCTTATATTTCAAAGTCCCTTACCTGAAACGAAAGTCAAACAGGTTAAAAAGCTAAAAGTTCTAAAGCGAACTCGAAACACGCCAGAGGGGGAATTTCGTTTAAAGTCCCACCACTATTTAAATAACATTCTGGCCAAGCGAGAAATTGGAGATAATCCAGCATTAGAAGGACTCTTTCTAACCACTGAAGGGTATGTAGCGGAAGGTATCGTTTCAAATGTGTTTTGGGTCAAGAGCGGGGAACTGTTCACACCTACAGTTAAGACAGGAATACTGAATGGAATAACTCGTCAGTTTGTAATGAAGCTTGCTAATTACCTTGGAATAGGAGTGCATGAAGGGTTCTATGAAATGAGTGACCTCTTGTCGGCGGACGAAGTGTTTGTTACCAATTCCATTCAAGAAATTGTCCCGATTGATGCTGTCCAAGGGGAAAAGGAGTACGGAGGATTTACACCTATAACCTACCGATTAGACAAGGCGTATCAAGTGTGTATTTTTGGAGAGAAGGCTGGACGTCCAGTTAGATTTTAATATGTGTTATCTAGCCGGACTTACGGTTCATAATTTTAATTAAAATGCCGATTTTTGAGGTGAAAACGGCCTCTCGTTCCGCTATTCGACTGTTTTAAGGACATTTCCATCCGAATTATCGCAAATAGCGGATTCTGTCCGCCAAATCCTTAAAAACACGCTTTTTTGGGTGAATAGTGGACCCTGTGTCCTTATGGCTAATTAGCCGGACACAGGTTCCGTTATTCTCATGATTTTGAAGTCTTCTTTGGTCATCCATAATTTAATTAGGAGAAACTATATTTTGCAATAATCTTCGCGGTGATTTCCAATTCTCCAGCCTGAATGGGCGGAGTAGAGACCCCTTTTACCATGGCCGTAGTTTCATACATAACCGGTCTTTCTTGTGGTGTTGTCACTTCCGATATTGAAAACGGAACGGGCTGTAGAGTGACTCCAGTGGCTTTGGCAATCGTACTCGCCTTAGAGTGAGCATTTTCTACAGCAAGCTCAAGTGCTTGATTATAATAATTTGCGGGATTTTCAATAGCAAATTCAATATTAGATACAGTATTCGCCCCATTTTTAACGGCTGTATCAACTACCACCCCTGACATGTTTACGTTATCAATGGTAACTTCTATCATATTTGTTACCCTATATCCTCTAAAAACTTGCTTCCCATCTATATAATCATATTGGATGTCGATTCTATATTCGTCTGTCTTAATGTTTTCATCCGGGATTCCTTGGCCTTTAAGCGATGTGATGACATTATTCATGGCGTCCGAATTTTCACTGAGAACGTTCGTAAGTTCCTTTCCATCCGTAATGACACCTAAACGGATTATGGCTATATCAGGTGAGGCGGACACTTTTCCTTCACCCAAAACTTCTACTTTGTTATTTTTTCCATTCGTTTGGTTCCGGTGTGCATATTGAAAGTAGGGCGTTTGGTAATACATCTATATACCTCCCTTGATCTGTATATTTACAATGTACGTGAATGGAACCATAGAGTACACAAAAATATAAACATTATCTCTTTATAAAAGAAAAAAATGTACAAATAGACTACTTAGTAAGGAGGATATTTGAACTATATCTTGAATATTTTGGAAAGGGGAATTATTAAATAAAATTGGGGTGGGTCAATTGCGGTTGTCAGAAATACATCCAATCTTTTACCATACAAGGATTGGGCAAAAAAAATTATTTCGTTATGTAAAGGATTGGCTAGATAGAGATAAATTTGCCAAGAAGCATAATCAACAAAAATTGAAATACAGTTGTAAAAAACACCAATCGTTATTAAGAAGAAAATTAGGAGACAGTGACCCAAGGCTTCAAGAAAATAAAATCACGAATTTAAAATTGGCAGCTAAAAAAATAGATGGTGTCCTTATACATCCTGGTGAAGTTTTTTCGTTTTGGCAATTAGTAGGAAAGCCTTCAAAAAGAAATGGTTTTATAGAAGGTATGCTTTTGGCTAGAGGGGAAGTAGTCACTGGAGTAGGTGGTGGGTTGTGTCAGATGGCCAATTTGTTGTATTGGATGGCCCTTCACACACCTCTAGTTGTGTCAGAACGTCACCATCATAGTTTTGATCCATTCCCCGATAGTGGGAGAGTTCTTCCTTTTGGGAGTGGAGCGGGTGTGTTTTATAACTATGTAGACTTACGATTTGAAAATAAAACTGATCAAACATTCCAGATTAACGTTTGGCTTACTGACAAACATTTAAAAGGATCCATCTTAACGGATCGAGTTTGGCCGTACTCTTACCACATTGAAGAGAGAAATCACAGATTTATTCAAATGGATGGGAAGAATTATAGAGAAAATGAAATATGGAGAAAAACAATTGATGTGAGGACGGGTAAAGAAGTGGATACAACCTTACTAATAAAAAACTTTGCAGAAGTAAAATATGAATTAAAAGCAAATTAAAGGAAACTGGTCATTGTTTTGACCAGTTTTTTTATTTGCACGCAAGGAGACCCTATAATCATTTCCCAAATTACGTATTAGTCTAATAGTTGTACAAATTCAGCGGGTAGTAGTCTACAAGATAGAAAAAATGTACAAATACCATGATTTTACATAAGTCCAACCTCGTATTTTTAACATAGGCATTTTATTTTCTAGTGGTTTTGGTTCATTTTTCCATTTCGATAGAGGAAATAAAACAAGAAATAGAACAAATGATATATTTTTCCAAATAAGGAAAGCGTCTACAATTTCCATCAGGGTTCAATATAACTAGTTACATTATTTGTAAAATGATACCAATGGTTTATTTTTTGAATTTTCAGTAAATTATAGACAACATTCGACATCATTCGCTTCTTTTCATGATTTACGCTAGTTATGTACACCAAAGAATTTACATAGGGGTGAAATAAAAATAGAAAGGAGGGCGGAACAAGTTATTTGTTTTATAAAAAGGGAGGGGTAAAGAGTGAAAAGAAGCACTCGGAAAAGATGGTTCTATCAATTATGGATGCTAGTTATTGCATTAACACTAGTACTTCCTGCACCAACAAGTATTGCTGCAAATGAACTTCACACTTCGGTAAAATCTAATGTAGTTCAGAATCTCTCCAACAAAGTTAATTCAACGGTAATGAAAAGCTTTGAGGATCAAGAATATGTTACCTTTTTAGTTAAAATGAAGGAACAAGCGGATCCGCAAACAGCAGCACAACAGGCAGAAAAGAATGCAGCTAGTAAAAATGCCACCGCTGCCAGTAAAAAGTATATGAAACGTTCGGCTGTTGTTTCTGCACTAAGAGGTAAATCCATTGAAACTCAAAGAAATATAAAAGGTTTTCTTCAAAAGGAAAAGAAGAATGGTAAAGTAAAAGATTTTCAATCTTTTTACATTGTGAATGGATTAGCGGTTACTGCTACCAAGGAAGTAATGGAAGAAATCGCTGCATTTGCAGAGGTTGAAAAGATTTTACCAAATGAGACTAGACAACTCATTCAACCTGCTGTAGAAAAACAAAACCAAATTAATGCGGAGACTCAATCCATTGAATGGAATATTGAGCAAATTGGGGCTCCTGCCGTTTGGGATATGGGAATTGACGGTACAGGTGTAGTTGTAGCATCTATTGATACAGGTGTTCAATGGGATCATCCAGCGCTAATAGAAAAATATCGTGGGTATGATCCAAATAACCCTACATCTCCAAATCATGAGTATAACTGGTTTGATGCGACTGCTGGTGGCTCAGTTCCTTACGACGACCAAGGTCACGGAACGCACGTGACAGGAACAATGGTAGGTAGCGAGCCAAATGGTTCAAACCAAATTGGTGTTGCACCTGGTGCTAAGTGGATAGCTGTTAAGGCATTCACTGCAGCAGGTGGTACAGATGTCGATCTTTTAGAAGCAGGTGAATGGATTCTAGCACCAAAAGATGCTGCAGGAAATCCACACCCTGAAATGGCTCCGGATGTTGTAAACAATTCATGGGGTGGAGGTTCAGGTATGGACGAATGGTACCGTCCAATGGTTCAAGCATGGCGGGCTGCTGAAATCTTTCCAGAATTCTCAGCAGGGAATACAACGCTATTCAATCCAGGTGGACCAGGATCCATCGCTACACCTGCTAACTATCCAGAGTCTTTTGCGACGGGTGCAACAGACTCGCAAAATCGTTTAGCGAGCTTTTCATTAGAAGGGCCTTCTCCATATGATGAGATTAAGCCAGATATTTCAGCACCTGGCGTAAATATCCGCTCTTCAGTTCCTGGTGGAGCTTATGAGGGGGGATGGAATGGTACATCAATGGCTGGTCCACATGTATCCGCTGTTGTAGCACTATTAAAACAAGTAAATGCGAACTTAACGGTTGATGAAATTGAAGAAATCCTTATGAATACAGCTATTCCTTTAACGGATGGCGAATATCCTGAATCACCAAATAATGGGTATGGAGCTGGATTAGTAAATGCTTATGATGCAGTTTCCTCTGTAATAAACGGATTAGGAACTGTTAAGGGTAACGTTACGAAAGATGGCGATGATGATACAGCTCCGACTTTAGAACACCAAGGTCCAAATGAAGTGTTCACTGGAATGGATGTAACGTTACACGCAGAAGCCAGTGACGATGTGAGTGTAACGAATGTGTTAGTTCGCTATCAAAATCAAGATGGTAGTATAGTTGAAATTGAAGCTTCACGAATCAGTGGGGACTATAAAAGTGGAACTTATGAAGCAACGATTCCTGGAGAAGACATAGCAGAACCATCGTTACAATATGAGATCGTAGCACTTGATTTTGGTTCCAATGAATCAACATCAGGTTCAATTGAAGTACCTGTTTTACCAGGTATAACAGTTGGTTATGAGCAAGACTTTGAATCTACTCCATCTGGTTGGACTTCTTATGGAGACAACAATACTTGGGAGTGGGGTACACCAATTTCTGGGCCAGGTGGAGCGTTCTCTGGTGAGAATGTTTATGCAACAAACCTAGAAGGTAACTATGACAATCGGGCCAATATGAACCTTGTTATGCCGCCAATTGATCTTCCTGATGGCAGTTCTTATCTACAATTCAAACAGTGGCATAACCTTGAGAGAAACTATGATTATGGTCATGTCTTCGTTTCAACTGACCAAGAAAACTGGGTTCAAAAGTTAAGAGTTAATAATGTTACAGATGGTTGGGTTGATGGGGAAGTTGATCTAAGTGAATATGCTGGACAACGAATCTATGTTGCATTTAACGTAACAACGGATGGTAGTGTTCTACGCGAAGGTTGGTACATTGATGATGTAAAACTTACGGATACTCCAATAAATACGAGTAGCCAAAAAGGGAAGGTTGGAAATGGTCAGGATAAGGGACAGCTTGGTATTACAGACTCTTCTTCTGCTAAGAAAGAGAATGTAAATCCGAATAAAATTGTCCCAGCTGTGAAAATTGAAAAAGAACCTGTAAAAGACACACCAGAGAAAATCACACCTTTAGCACTTCCAATGAGTGCAACGGTAACGGTAGTAGAGTCAGGTAGATCTACTCAAACAAATCCACAAGATGGTAGCTTTAAAATGGTTCACGCTGCGGGTACATTCACTTTGGCTGCAGAGGCTTATGGATACAGAACCGAAACTCAAGTTGTCGATATTCCTGCGGATGGGGAAATAATAGCAAACTTTACTCTTGAAGAGCTTCCGCAAGGTACGGTATCCGGATCAGTGATCAATGACCAAACTGGACTACCTGTTGAAGGGGCTACACTCTATTTAGTAGAAGATGCAGCAGTTGCTCCTGTTGCAACAGATGAGAATGGGAATTTCACAATCGAAGCTTACGAAGGGACTTACACTTTGAAAGTCTCTGCTCCTTCATACTACAGTGAAGAAGTTAAAATCACGATTGATAGTGAAAATCCTGTAGATTTAAGTCTATCCTTAAGACCATTTATTGGTTACCCAGGTGAAATTGGTTATGATGATGGAACAGCGGAAAATGCTAGAGCGTTCTATGATGCTGGCAATGGCTGGGCTGTAAAGATGACCCTTGAAAATGGTCAGTCACAAGCTATTCTAAACGGTGCATTATTCCGTTTCTGGGATACTTCTTGGCCAACTCCTGGTGGAACTGATTTTGATGTAGAAGTCTATGATGCCACTGGTGTAGACGGTGCTCCTGGTCAAAAACTGGCCGGACCAATTGATGCTAATGCCTTAAGAAATGGCCAATGGACTCAGGTTGACTTAAGCGAACATGGTATCGTTGTACCAAGCGAGTTTTATGTAGTATACATCCAAACAGAGGCTAACCCTTACGCTCCTGGATTAGGAACAGATGAAGATGGCCAAAATGCAGGAAGAAGTTGGCAGCTAGTGGGTGGAGGATGGAGTCCTTCACCAGAGGATGAAGGTAACTACATGATCCGTGCATTAGTGGATTATGAAGTCACAGCTCCAACGATTACTTCGCCAATTGCTAATAGTTTTACAAACGAGCAAGACGTTGTGGTGGAAGGTACAACTGCTGCAGATTACACAGTTCACTTATACAATAATGGGGAAGAGGTTGCTGTTGTTCAGTCTGACAATGAAGGAAGGTTCCAAGGAACTGTAACATTATCAGAAGGTGCAAACAGTCTAACAGCGAAGGCAGCCAGTGATAACGGAATGACAGATGCATCAGAAACTGTTGTAGTTACGTATGATGCAACTCTGCCAACCTTATCCATTGATTCGCCAGAAGATGAGTTAAAAACAAATCGTGAAGTGATTACGGTTAGTGGATCAGTTGATGATGAGTATCTTGATACAGTAACAGTGAACGGTCAACAGGCGAATGTTACAGAAGGTAGTTATAGTCACCGCATTCTCCTAAATGAAGGTGAAAATGAAATAGTAGTGGTTGCAAAAGATATGGCTGGTAATACAACTACTAGTACCATAACTGTTGATGCAAAGTTCGGCATCGATGATATGACAGGTCTTACTCCAACTGAAGATAAAGAACTCAAGTCTGGAGAGTCTGTACAAATCGAGTTCTATAGTGAACCTGGGCTGGATGCGACTTTCGTTATTCATATGCCATTAACAAATGTAACGAATGCCACTGAACTTCCGATGATGGAAATGGAAGATGGTCGTTATGTTGGTTACTATACGGCTACTTCTAATGTAAAAGCAGATGGCGCTTTAATTGAAGTTATTGCCCGTGACGATTATGGTAATGAGGTAAGAAAAGCCGCAGAAGGTAAACTATATATCAATGCAAAGAAAAAGAATAAGTAATAAGAAAGGCAAACCATCGTCTTATGGCGATGGTTTGTTTTTTTGAAAAGAATTTAATACAACAGGTCATATTAAATAGTAGGAAGGAGTGAATGATGTGGTTCAAAATGATAAAAGTCAGTATAAAGTAACCTCAGGACCATACAAAGATAAAGCACAAGGTTTAAAGTTTGGATACGAATATACAACGGGGAATCAACCAAACAAAGGATCAAAAAATACTAACAATAAGTAAACAGAAGGGCCATCCGTCGGAGTTGAGGATGGCCTTATGAATTGACCTTTTGAAGCGTGAGTGGATGCAGTGCATATGATTTCGGACAGATGAGCCCGTTGCTGTCCTGTTTGCTATACTCCTTGCATTGATTTGGGACAGACGAGCCCGTTGCTGTCCTGTTTGCTATACTTCTTGCTTTGATTTGGGTCAGACGAGCGCGTTGCTGTCCTGTTTGCTATACTTCTTGCTTTGATTTGGGACAGACAGGCGCGCTGCTGTCCCGTTTGCTACACACTTTGCTTTAGATTGGGACAGATGAGCCCGTTGCTGTCCTGTTTGATACACTTCTTGCATTGATTTGGGACAGATGAGCCCGTTGCTGTCCTGTTTGCTATACTTCTTGCTTTGATTTGGGACAGATGTGCCCACTGCTGTCTCGTTTGCCACACTATTAACTTTCATTCGGGACAGACAAACTTATGTTTTTCCCGAAACCTCACCAATTTGCTCAACAAGGACTTCCATGTAATCATCGTTTGATATCGGTATAGAGTAATTACGTAAATGTTCAATTATGGGGTTATTCATTGTCCCACCTTTAGACTAAAAGAGTAACTTTATCATGTTTCCTATTGCCTATATTCTGCATCATATGAATTTTCACCAGCGTGCAGGGATAGTAAAGTATCAGCATATCCAACCAGACGATTGACAATCTCATCTGGAAATTCATAGACAAGGGTGTGAGCTTCTGTTTTGTGTAATAGAGGGTCATCCCAAATGATTGTCGTATTGATGAAGATTTCCCTGTTACCAAAAAGGTTATAGTGAACGATAACCTTTCCAGCTGCACCACCTGTTTTAGGATCCTTGTAACCTGGAAGGAAAAGGTACCATTCCTCAGCGGTGGCAGACCTGAAATTCTTTGTAAAAGTCATCCCTTGAATTTCATGTTCTATCTTTTTCTTTATGTCATTTGATATAACTTCAGAAATGTTGTTTTTCATACTATATCTACCTCTTTTTAGACAAAAGAGCTCTATTCTTCATCAGACGCTGCTTCTATTGCAATCTGATAAGCGTCTAATATATTTTCTTTTTCTTGGGGGTCAAAAATTCCGACTACATACTGATCTTCACCCTCATCCTCAACTCGTAAAACGATGGTGTCATTATCTCTATCTCTAAGTAATGCGTACAATTTTTCTTCCATATCAAATAATGCCTCAACAGCGTACTCTTTTTCACTTCCTAGATGGTCCTCAATCACAACGGTATCTCTTTGTTCATCATATCTCACAGAAAGACCTCCTTTATGTACTTTGGCCCTTACTTTTCCCTAGTTTTTTAGCTGTTATCAATGGAAGATAATAGGGGAGGGAATGATGTATTTAAACTCCCTCTGGTACAAAATCTAAGTAAAACGAAATCCGTGAAATATTGGTATGATTTTCTTATAATAAATAGATGTAATCATTCAATGGAAAAGAAGAAGGAGTAATAAGATGAACAACACGAAGTTAGAAGCAAATGTACTATCCGTTTTAGAAGATAAAATACAATTGATTAAAACAGAAAAAGGAGCTATTTACTTAGTAGGTCCTATTAAACTGCCTGTGAATTTGTACGGGGAAACTGTTCTGTTTAACTGGTATTGTTGGCTAAACTGCTCAGAAGTAACAGAAGATTTTAATCAAATTATTGATAAGCTTTCTTCAAAGAATTTAGCCGAGTTTCAACAGTCTAGTGTTTTAACGTATGGTGATTTTCATCATGGAGAAGATGCTTTAATTAGGATGCATTCCATCTGTCATACAGGAGATATCTTTGGCAGTAAGCGATGTGATTGTGGCTTTCAACTGAAAGAATCAATGAAAATGATTGTCGAACATGGTACAGGGGCCCTATTTTACTTAGCAAATCACGAAGGAAGAGGAATTGGATTATTTAGTAAAGCCATGGCCTATGTTCTACAGCAAAATGGTTATGATACGGTCGAAGCAAATTTGCATCTTGGTTTTGTGGATGATTCTAGAGATTATAGTGATGCAATTGAAGTATTAAAAGCATTACGAACAAAGCCTGTTACCTTAATAACGAACAACCCAAGAAAATTAGAAGCGTTAAAAAATGCTGGGATGGATGTTTCGGGAAGAACTCAGCTATGGGGTGATGTTTCTGAGTTTAATGAAAAATACTTACAAACGAAAGTTAAGCGTTCTGGACATATAGAAGAAGGAAAGGGGTGTCCGAATGACTAATGATGAGTTTTACATGAATTTAGCAATAGAAAATGCAAAGGCCATGAAAGGGCAGACGGACCCCAATCCATTAGTGGGTTCAGTTATTGTAAATAACAATAGGATTGTTGGAATTGGTGCACATATGAAAGCGGGAGAACCTCATGCTGAAATCCATGCCCTTCGTATGGCAGGGGACAAAGCTAAAGGGGGAACCATTTACGTTACACTTGAGCCATGTTCCCACCACGGTCGCACAGGACCATGTGCAGTTGCAATAGTAGAAGCAGGTATTAAAAAGGTGGTTATTGCCACCTTGGATCCAAATCCTATAGTAGCGGGTAATGGGGTTAAAATTTTGAAAGATGCTGGAGTGGATGTAGTAGTAGGAGTATGTGAGAAAGAGTCCGTCGACATGAATGAAGTATTTAATCATTATATTGTACATAAAAAACCATTTGTAATATTAAAATCGGGAAGTACATTAGATGGAAAAATTGCGACGCATACCTTCAGTAGTAAATGGATCACTTCAGAAAAGGCTAGGGAAGACGTTCATAGGTTGCGAAGTGAAAATAGAGCCATTCTTGTAGGTGTTAACACAGTAATAAAGGACGATCCTGAATTAACTGCCAGAATCCCTAACGGTAGAAATCCTATTCGTGTCATTTTGGACTCAACTCTTCGAACTCCCTTGGAATCGAAGATAGTAACAGATCAGAAAGCGGAGACCTGGATTTTCACTACACAGGCACACCCTCCTGACAAGAGAGAAAAACTTGAATCCCTTGGAGTTCGCATTTTTGTTACGAGCGGATTATCTCAGGTTGACCCTGAAGAAGTTTTAGAAGTCTTAGGGCGTGAAGAAGTTTCCTCCCTCCTTATAGAAGGAGGAGGTCATATCAATGCATCTTTTATAGAGAAACGTCTAGTCAATAAAGTTGTGATATATTTGGCACCGAAGTTAGTAGGTGGTCAAAATGCACCTACCTTCTTAGAAGGAACAGGAGTAAACAATATGAGTGAGGCTGTAGAATTAAAGCCCATGATGATGGAGCCAATCGGGAATGACTTTAAAATTGTAGGGTACACTATATATAAGCATTAATGTAAAAAGGTGGTCGATAACCACCTTTTTTATATATGTAATTAATAGCCAGATATTAAATAAGTAAGGGGATTTCGGATGAGTTCGTTAAATGATACTTCCTCAAACCAACAATTAACCTCTGCTGAAGTAGGTAAGTTATGGGCATCCTATATGGGAAATACCATGGGTTCTTGTGTTTTACGTTATTTTTATCAGCATGTAGATGATGGCGATATAAAAGAAGTAATTAAAACCGCTTATCATTTATCCCGTGAATTTATTGATAGAATTACAGCCATCCTAAAAAAAGAAAATCATCCAATTCCTGTTGGTTTTACAGAAAAAGATGTTAATTTAAAGGCGCCAAGATTGTTTATGGATGAGTTTTATCTTCATTATTTAAAGTATATTGCGAAGGCTGGAATGAGCCTTTATGCAATTGCTGTTCCGTTAATGACACGTAAAGAAACGAAAGAACTATTCACGCATTGTGTAAAGGCAACTACAGACCTGATGAATTTAGTAAATAATGTTCTTTTGAAAAAAGGGTACTTAACGAAACCCCCTTTTATACCCATTCCCAATCAAGTAGATTTTGTAAAAAAACAAACCTATTTAAGTGGATTCTTTGGAGACGTAAGGCCAGCTCATGCGTTAGAAATCGCCCATAATTTTGATAACCTTGAAAATAATGTAACATCCAAAGCATTGCTTGTTGGCTTTGTCCAAGTTTCTCAGGACCGTAAAGTGAAAGATGCATTGATTAGAGGTAAAGAATTGACTGAAAAGCATTTAGAAATATTTTCTGAACAGCTTCATCGGGATAATTTGCCTTCTCATCCACGTTTGGATCACTTGGTAACATCTTCAATTATTCCTCCTTTTTCTGATAAACTTATGATTTCCCATAAGATTGATATGTTCTCTATGAAAATAAGAGGATATGGGAACGCTGCTTCGCTAAATGGAAGACATGATATTGGACTTAACAATGCAAAAGCGTTAATGGATGTTTCTAGATATGTACAAGATTTGGCGAACATCGTGATAGATAAAGGCTGGATGGAGCAAATGCCTCAGGCAGTAAAAAGGGATGAATTAGGTTATAGGAAATAGCAAAAGGGAGACTTCATAGACGTAGGAAGTCTCCTTTTTTACATTCGGATTCGACAGAATATGTATGTTGTCTATGATAAAATGAGTGAAAATGAGGTTATGGAAGTGGTGAGTGATTTCGATGCCGTTGATTCATTCTAGACAAAAGGGATTTATTTTAGTGATTACAGGTGCCACCCTTTGGGGGATTTCAGGTACTGTTGCCCAGTTTTTGTTCCATTATCATCACTTTACACCGGAATGGTTAGTTTCTATACGTTTACTAATATCGGGATTTGTCCTGCTAGTACTGGCAAATGCACTGGCTAAAAATCGAGTCTTTTCCATTTGGAAAAATAGAAGAGATATTCTTCAAATCCTATTTTTTAGCATTCTAGGTATGCTAGCGGTTCAATACACTTATTTTGCAGCGATTAAACATTCCAATGCTGCAACTGCAACAGTTTTACAGTATTTAGCCCCTGTACTTATCGCTTTCTATCTAACATTCCGGTATAGAAGAAAACCGAGTAATCGAGAGTTAGTCTCTATCATTCTAGCTATTTTTGGCACCTTTTTGCTTGTAACCAAGGGAAGTGTAGATCGTTTAACCATCACAGGAGTAGCTTTATTCTGGGGTTTATTATCAGCATTTGCATTAGCTTTTTATACCTTACAACCATTAAAGCTTTTAGCTAAATATGGTTCAATGGTTGTAGTAGGTTGGGGGATGTTAATTGGTGGAGTGAGTTTTAGTTTTATCCATCCACCATGGATCATACAAGGCCAATGGTCCCTTCATTCCATTTTAGCTGTATGTTTTATTGTGTTATTTGGGACACTTATTGCTTTTATTTTCTATCTAGAAAGTCTTAAGTATATCAGTGCATCAGAGACAAGTGTTTTAGCTTGTGTAGAACCATTATCGGCTGCATTCCTTTCTGTCATTTGGCTACAGGTTCGTTTTGGTATAGAGGAATGGATTGGGACACTATGTATAATAAGTACTATCATGATCCTTTCAACAGTTGATAAAAAAAACATAATAAAGTTACATCAAAAACTAGAACCATTTCATAGGAATGTTCTAGTTTTTTTAATTTTAAAGGAATAGGAATACTGGGTGATACATTTTTCCATTAAATTCCATCAGAATAGAGTTATAAGAAAATGAAACTAGATTGAAAACTTTAAAAGAAAAGGATGAAACAACCATGAAAAAGACGGTCCTAATCGCCGATGATTCTATGTTTATGAGAAGCTGGTTAAAAAAAATGTTAGATGAAAATGGATTTGAATTATTAGAGAAGATTAGTCAAAATGTCAAAGTTTTTATTTACACAGGACGGGATTTAACTCCAAAAGAAGGTTATGACTATCGAGAGTATGCGTATAATTCCATTAGGAGAAGAATATGGCACCGAGTACATGCTGAAAAATTAAATAGTATAACGGGCTTATTGGAAAAGGTTTGGATGATCCAGCTTGTTTACAAAGGCTCATTGCAGATTTTTCCATCAATGTAACAGAGATGTTCCGGGATCCATTGTTTTTTAAACAATTCAGAAAAGAAGTTGTTCCACTTTTACGTACCTACCCATCCATTCGAATATGGCATGCGGGCTGTTCTACTGGAGAATAATCTATTTTAATAAGGAATTACAAAAGAAAGTGAATGAACTATTTTATGAAAGTCTTAGAATGTTCGGTATTCCTGGGCTCGGTGATAAAGAAACGATTCATTATACAAATATAGCTGAATACTATGAAGTTGTAAGTGGGAAGCAAAAGTTATATAAAAAAATCAAATAATGTTAATGCAGGTCGGAAAAAGTGACGACCTGTTTTTTTTTATCTTCGTTACGTCAAAAAATGTTCAGTGGGTGGCAATAATTCTTTATTTCCATTAAATTGGAATAATTTATATAGAATAGTAAACGATATACGTGACCGCGGTTGTACCAATTGTTTGGAATGGAATAACATCCATTTTATATCCAAACAAAAAAATGAAAAGCAATAATTTAAGGAGGTTAGCATGACTAATAAAAATGATAATCGTAACCAGCCTCACACAGGTGGAAGTTCGAAAAAAATGGACACTGAATTTGGTTCAGAAATGAATATGTCTAAGAAGGCCAGAAAAAAAGCAGCTAGAGATAAAAGAAAGAATAGTTAAATCCCCAAATAAAAAAAGGATAGCTTGATGCAGCTATCCTTTTTTTATAAGACTTATCTGGTCTGGAAAAAAATATGGATACTTTATGCAAAACATGTATTTTCTATGGTGGCTTTTTTATATATGCCATTTTATTGTCATTAGGACATTCCTGCTATGAATATAGCTAATTAGAGAAACTATCATGAATAAAAGAGGTGTTTTCGATGAGTCAACGGCCTCAGGACCTGACCTACATGAAGGCATATAAACCGTTCCATAGTCCATTTGACCCCTGTAAGCCTATTGGAGTGAAGTTTTATTCTACCCCTCCACATCTCTACCTAGGTTTTCAACCTCCAAACTTAGAACAATTTCCAGCAGACGTTGCGTTAAAGAAAGGGACATTATGGCCAGCCCTTTATGATTATTATGATAACCCTTATGAACAAAAGGGAGGGAAGTAAGATGGCACATCCTCCATTACCTCAAGAGTACTATGATTTATTGGAAAAAATTCAAGCTGCGGACTTTGTTTTGGTTGAACTAACGCTATACCTTGATACACATCCAGACGACATGGCCGCCCTTCAACAATTCAATCAATATGCGCAATATAGTAAACAATTAAAACAAATGTATGAGGAAACGTATGGCCCGCTTCAGCAGTATGGCAATAGTTACACGGATGCCAATTGGAGCTGGGGACGTTCACCGTGGCCTTGGCAAGTATAACAAAGGAAGGGAGTCCTTTTATATGTGGGTATATGAAAAAAAGCTCCAATATCCTGTAAAGGTAAGCACTTGTAACCCGACTCTTGCAAAATATTTAATTGAGCAATATGGAGGAGCCGATGGTGAATTAGCTGCAGCCTTACGCTATTTAAACCAAAGATACACAATCCCTGATAAAGTGATTGGTTTATTAAATGACATAGGGACAGAAGAATTTGCACACTTAGAAATGATTGCCACAATGGTGTATAAATTAACGAAAGATGCGACACCTGATCAGTTAAAGGCAGCGGGCCTAGCACCTCATTACGTGAATCATGATTCTGCGTTGTTTTATCATAATGCGGATGGAGTACCATTCACGGCATCCTATATTCAAGCAAAAGGAGATCCGATAGCTGACCTTTATGAAGACATTGCAGCTGAAGAAAAAGCGAGGGCTACGTATCAATGGATTATTGATATGTCAGACGACCCGGATTTAAATGATGGGCTGCGCTTCTTACGTGAAAGAGAGATTATACATTCCCAACGATTCCGTGAAGCTGTTGAAATCTTGAAGGAGGAGCGAGACCGTAAGAAATTCTTCTAAATATAACTGAAAGGCTACCCATAATTACGCTACTATTTTCAGGTATTTGGGTAGCTCTTTTTGGCTTTTATATAGGTATTTATGTGTATTTTTGGAATATAACATACAGGTTTGTCAATAATAATTGGTAAAAAACGGAATGAGTGTAAGAAGTGAATTTAAACATTGTACTTGGCTTAGCCTATATTTTCTTTGCATGGAAGTGGGGAGACTGGAAAAACTGGAGGTTTTATTACCCAACTATTTTATTTTTCATTACAGGTGATTTACTATATCAGTTCTTATTCCACGACTATTCTATGTGGGAATTTGTTCCTGTTGGAAAAGATAAGGAACTGAATTTAACACATACCCATATTACACTCATGATCCTATCTATAAAATACCCAGCTACTATTCTAATCTTTTTAGGTAATTTTCCTTCGAGCAGAGTGAAACAAATTGGTTTTATTGGCATTTGGGTCCTTATATACACCGCTAACGAGTGGTTTACGATGAGCAATGGAGGTATCATTCATCAACACGGCTGGAATATGAAGTGGTCCATTTTGTTTAATATAGTCATGTTTACCATTTTAGCCGTTCATCGTAAGCGACCTCTAATAGCATGGAGTTTTAGTATTGCTTTTATTATCTTTCTATTTCAAGCACATGATGTACCAATGGATATATTAAAATGATAAGTCACTATATTTTTATAGGTGGCTTTTTTAGTTTGCTGTTTTAATCGACTACCCTTCAAACGTATATATATGGAGGAAAGGGGAGTTCAAATGAGTATATTAGTAGTAGGTGGTGCAGGTTATATTGGTTCACATGCAGTGTACCAGTTAATAGACGCCAGTGAGAAGGTAGTTGTTGTCGATAATTTAATAACAGGGCATCCAAAAGCTATCCATCCCCAAGCCACTTTTTACAGGGGAGATATGAAAGACCAAAATTTTTTGAAAACTGTATTTCAGAAGGAATCCATCGAAGCAGTCCTTCATTTTGCTGCATGTAGCTTGGTTGGGGAATCTATGATTGATCCTTTGAAATATTATGAGAATAACTTTTACGGGACCCAGGTACTATTAAAAGTAATGAAAGAGTATCAGGTAGATAAGCTAGTTTTTTCTTCAACAGCAGCGGTTTACGGAGAGCCGGATCAATTTCCTATTACAGAAGATATGGTCACAAATCCAACCAACCCATACGGGGAAACAAAGTTAGCAATTGAAAAACTATTGAAGTGGTGTGAATTAGCCTACGGGTTAAAATACGTGACCCTCCGTTATTTTAATGTTGCTGGAGCAAGGCAGAGCGGAGAAATCGGAGAAGACCACAGACCAGAAACCCATTTAATCCCGTTATTACTTGAAGTTTCAATGGAAAAAAGGAGCCATTTCACTGTGCATGGAAATGATTATGATACGGAAGATGGGACTTGTATTCGTGATTATATCCATGTAGAGGATTTAATAGATGCCCACATCCTTGCCCTTCATTATCTTAGGGTAGGTGGGAAAAGCGAATCCATAAATTTAGGAAGTAGCAGGGGGTATTCAGTGCTTGAGATTTTAACAATGGCTAGAGAGATTACTAATCATCCCATTCCATCATTAGTAGGGAAAAGGCGTCCTGGTGATCCTAGTAGACTAGTTGCTTCCTCTAGTAAGGCAAAACAAATTCTAGGTTGGGAACCTAAAAGAGCATCTATAAAACAAATAATCCAAGATGCATGGAACTGGCATTCAAAAAATCCAACAGGTTACTAGACTAAAAAAAAGGAATGGAAATTTCATTCCTTTTTTTATTGACATTGGTAAATGAATCCAATATATTTATCATATAACCAAAAGGTTATATGACAGGAGAATAAGAAATGACAGACATTTATAGAGCTATTTCAGATCCGAATAGAAGACGCATACTGCAAATGTTATCCCAACATGAATATACACAATCCGAAATTGTTGGCACATTTACGATCTCGCAACCTGCGGTGAAAAAACATCTAAACATTCTTCTGGAGGAACAGCTTATTCAAGAAAGGAAGGAGGGAAGGTTTAGATATTATCGATTGAACAAACCTCGTTTTGAAAAGAGCTATGAAAGACTGCAAAAAGAAATGGAACTGATTCTTGATCAGAAATTGGCCAGCTTGAAACATTATTTAGAAGGGGAGTTGAAGGAATAATGGAGGAAAAAATAACATCTGTAAAGAGGGATATTGTCATAAAAGTTCCAGTTGAAAGAGTGTGGAGAGCACTCATCACACCGAGTGAGCGAAACAAATGGGAAACAAGAAGTTGCGAAATGGACCTTCGTATTGGTGGAGTAGCTACATTTGATTACGGATGGGGAGTTTCCTATAGTGCTAAGATTGTAGATTTAGTTGAAAATGAAAGAATAGTGTTCGAAGGTGAAGATAACCATCAAACGATTTGGTCTGTTGAGGCACACAGTGAAGGCACCAAACTAACCGTTGAATACACCGGCTTATGGATTGGTGACTTAGGACTTATGCAGGCAGATAATATGGTCTTTGGAACCTATCAGTTTATGCGGAACCTAAAATCTGTGATGGAAAATGAAATGGATATCCGGCAAACATTCTGGAAAAGTTGGATTGGTGCGCTACATAGAACTGTGGAGGAAGAAGGAGTAAAAGGAGTAAAAGTTGTACAACTGATTAAAGATACACCTGCAGCGATTGAACTTCAAATTGGGGATATTATAGTTCAAGTAAATGAAACGAATGTAGAGAGATATGAGGATTTAGAGATTCTTGTAACTGAGATAGGGGCAGAGCAAAGGTTAACACTGGATATTATAAGAAATTCAGAAAAACATAAAGTGAAGCTTTCAACATTACCGTACGGTCAAAAACTTGAAGAAAATGTTTTGGGCTAGTGTATGGAATATAATATACGCCAGATAACAGATGAAATAGCAAAGCAAATTCTATGCTGGAAGTATGAAACCCCCTATGATTTTTATAACTCAGAACTAACTGAAGAAAATGTTAGAGAATTAGTGGATGACACCTATCATGTAGTTTTCGACAACCATGACAAATTGATCGGTTTTTACTGCACAGGGGCTGCTGCCCAAGTGCCCACTGGGAAAGAGTTTGGTGCATATGATAAGGACTATGTCGATATTGGTCTGGGTTTAAAGCCAGACTTGACTGGTAAAGGACTTGGTTCAAGTTTTCTTCGGTTTATTATAGATCATATCTGTGAGGATAGAGACTATCAGAAGCTACGTTTAACCGTTGCGACATTCAATAAAAGGGCGATTTCTCTATATACAAAAGTAGGTTTTGTTAGAGAAATATCCTTTCATACAGACACAACCGAATTTATAACCATGGTTTTAGAATAGCTCTGCTTTGCCCATTTTGTGTAAGTCAGAGGTATACAAGGAATCTTTTAAACAAGCAAGCCGTTCAATCGTTAAAAAACAACGGAAACTATAAAATATGGTGAGAACCCGGCTACCTATGGTACGGGTTTTTTTACCTTATTGAACTATTTTTCCTTCCCTTTAGATATGTTAAGGTAAAAGATAGTGAGAAAATGGAAATGAGGATAGGAAGGTGTCTTCTTTGAGACAAAAGAAAGTGTTAGTTAGTCTAGGGATTAGTTTGATTGTTTTCATTTCTTTATTATTTGTAATTGGAACACCTAAGAGAGTGCTCTCTTTTCCAGACCCATATTTGAAAGAGGCATTGATACAAGTGGGGGTTGATTCAAATGATGATGGAAATATCTCAGAAGAAGAAGCTTTAGATTTAAAGGAACTTTACCTAGAAGGGTCCTTAATTGTAGACCTAACAGGCATAGAGCACTTTAAAAACTTGGAGGTTTTAGGTCTAGACCAAAATTTGATTGAATCTATAGGACCACTGAAACATTTAACGAATTTAAAACGTTTATGGATGGAACAAAATAAAATAAAATCTATTGATTCGCTATCACGCTTAACCCATTTGGAGGTTATCCATGTATCGGGAAACCAAATCCGAGATTTAGACGGTCTTCAATTTTTGAATAACCTTCAAGAGTTATATGCAAACAACAATAACATCACAGATATATCTTCTTTGACTGGACTAAAAGAATTAAGACGTCTTCATATGTTTAACAATCAAATAGAAGACGTGAGTTCATTACTACAAGTAGAAAATCTGCAAGAATTTCAATTGGGCTTAAATCCCATTAACAATTTTGAAGTATTAAGAGAACATCCTAACTACAAGGAATACTGGGAAAGTCAAATTCAAGCAAACTATTAAAATATTTTCTGGGAAAGCGCAGATTTAGACATTTCCGGCATTTTTCAAGAATATCAACCCGAAAATGGTGTCAGAAATTGTCTTTTACAGAGAGGTAAAAGTCGAATCTAGAAGAATGGCGGAAGAAGAACAATTTGCTCTTTTTACATATATTTCATATTCTTTATAGGTTAGTACCACAGGATAGTGAACATATCCTTTATTAAGGAGGTAATGTCCTGTGAAAAAGGGAATGGCTTATTTGTTTCTAATGTTGACATTGTCTTACTTATTGTTTTCGATTTTAGCAACTAGCTTTGGGACAAATAATCAAATGATTGCGTACCTTTTGGCGATGATTGTCACCCACTTTATTTTAGAAAAAAACGGTTGGCTAGCCGAATTACTGTATAAGTCACCGGATAAACCCAAGTTGCCTGAACCTAATAGAGAGCCAAAGAAGATTATCGTTCATGATCATCCCAAAGTAACAAGTATTACTAAGAATCAAAGTAAAAAGTATAATGAAATGATCCATTCCGTACATCTTGGAGAAAAATTTAATATCAATTATAATAAGAATAAGTATTTAATTAAACCAACGAAAAATGGTTACATTCTCACTAGAGAAGAGGATGGCTACACCCAGGTCTTTAAGTCAGTGGAAGACCTTTTTGCAAAGGGTAAAATTGATAATCAATATGTTAAAGATGTCATTAACCATATCAATTAAAGATAAATGAATGGAATGCAAGGTGGATGTGTATGAGCTTTAGTTGTAACGGCATGATTATCATGAAGGATATTGTAAGAGATGGACATCCGATATTGCGGGAAATAACCAAAGAGGTTCCATACCCTCTTACTAAAGAGGATAAGGAAACAATGGTTTGCATGCTCCAATATATTAAAAATAGCCAAGATGACCAAATGGTTAAAAAGTACAACCTTCGTCCAGGAGTCGGGTTATCTGCTAACCAAATTGGACTTAATAAACGGATGTTCGCGGCTTACTTTACTGATGAAAATAACCAACTCCACGAATATACGTTGTTCAATCCCAAAATAGTTAGCCATTCTGTATCAATGATCTACCTGCCACAGGGGGAAGGGTGTTTATCAATTGACCGAGCCATACCTGGTTTTGTACCTAGATATGAAAAGGTGAAAATTCGCGCCATTAACATGGACGGGGAAGAAGTACAATTAAAATTAAAAGGTTATGCTTCAATTGTAGTACAGCATGAAATGGACCACTTAAATGGAATTTTGTTTTATGATCGAATCAATAAGGAAAACCCTTATAAACTTCCTGAGGGTGTAGCAATCAAAAGTGTATACTAAATGTTGAGGCTGACAGTGAAAACTATAAAACTGTCCGCCTTTTTTTATTTTTATTTTAGAATTTGAAACCAATCATTCGGTTAGTTCGACTAATTAGCAGCAAATAGAGAGGGGGCGTGGAATTGGAAGAAGATACAGAATTACAACGGCTTTATGAAACATATTTTGATGATGTTTATCATTACCTTCTTTACTTTACAAATAGTAAATCGGAAGCCGAAGACCTAACACAGGATACATTTATCAAGGTATTTAAGACGTATAAAAAATTTCAACAGAAGTCAACGATAAAAACTTGGATCTTTTCAATAGCAAGGCATGTAGCGATAGATCATTATCGCAAAAAGAAAATGTTGTCATTAGTACCGAATTTGTTATCCAACTTGGGTAAAAGCAGAGATGGACTACCTGATGAACATATTGAGAAATTGGGGAACTGGGAAATCCTACACCATGCATTACTCAAAGTGAAACCGGATTTTAGAAATGTCATAATCCTAAGAGGGTTAAAAGAATTTTCAGTAAAAGAAACAGCAGACATATTGAATTGGAAGGAATCTAAGGTGAAAGTAGATTACCACCGTGCACTAAAAGAATTAAAGAAAATTGTAAAACAATCAAATGAGAGTGGGGTGATTCTAGGTGAAGAAGGATATCGATGATCAGTTTCTAGAACCATTAAAAAATCGTCCAGGTTTACAACCAGATTCTACCTTTAAAAGAGATCTATATAATCAATTAAAGACCACTCAGAAAAATAAATTCCTGACAATTAAAACTCCATTTTTAGTTGCCATTGTTTCTTTTCTCGTCCTTATTAGCTTTTCAGACGGTATTTTAAATATGCTACAACTGTATACCGGGAACGGCTCAACACCTAATCAACCTGTTGATGATCCAAATGATGTACCACATGATGATCCAACTAAAGAAAATCCATCAACTATCCCTGAAGCAGAAGGTCCTTATATTCTGAAGTGGAATGGAAGCATTTATATTAACAAGAATGATGGAACAGGGGTTATTACTCCTGATTTGGTTGGAAATAAGCTTGGAGTAGTGACAGAAGAAGTTAAGGTTAACCCCAATGTAGCTATTGTTGATATGAATCTAAAAGATGGTCAGGCGGGAAATATTGATTCAGGTACAATGGTTTGGTATATATCAGGATCTGAGAATCTAGCTGTCAAGATAGGTGACGATAAATGGATTATGTTAACTAAACAGAAGTTGGATATAGAAGAATACCCTAAATTGGTGGAAATTAGAAACTTCTTTGAAAAGATTCATGAATACGAAATTGAAAACGATTTAGAAAGCCTTCGAAACTTATATTCAGAAAAAGTCGAGAAAGTATATATCGGTATTAACCAGCCAGACTGGGAAATTCAAAAAATCGATATTTCACAATTGAACTATTTCTATGAAGAAAATAACCTCATTGTCTACCTTGTAAAAGATATTTGGTTTATAGACGAAGAAGACGTAGTAGGGCTTGCAGAAAGATCTTATAAATATCGTTTAATTGAAACAGAGGACAGCTTTTTAATTGATGACGTACAAGGGTTACCATAATAGAAAGACTCCACTTGGGGGTCTTTTTTGTTTTCAGATTACAACAATTATGTCAAAATAAGTTTAGTAAATGAAAATTCAATCAATAACAACTGGGGGTATGTTAAATGGAACTACATTTAGAAGGAAAAGTAGCCTTAGTCATTGCTTCAAGCCAAGGTCTAGGGAAGGCCATTGCCATTCAGCTTGCATCAGAAGGTGCGAATGTAATGTTAGCAAGTCGTGATGAGAAGAAGTTGGCTGACGTCCAGCAGGAGATAAAAGCAATGGGCAAGGGGCAAGTTTCATATCTCAAGACTGACATAACAAATAATGAAGATATTAAGGCTCTAGTAAATGAAACGGTAAATACGTTCGGTACGGTTGATATTTTAATCAATAACGCAGGAGGACCACCGAGTGGTACGTTTGAACAAATGACTGACGAACATTGGCAAAATGCTTTTGAACTAAATTTACTAAGCTACATTCGATTGATTCGCGAAGTACTACCTACAATGAAGAGAAATGGCGGTAAGATTATTAATATCGCTTCATCTTCTATTAAACAGCCAATCCCTGGACTCATTCTTTCTAATACATATCGACTAGGAATAGTTGGGCTGACAAAAACCCTATCAACTGAGTTAGCTCCACATAATATTTTAATAAACACAGTGGCTCCAGGTAGAATTGCTACGGATCGTGTGGCTTACTTAGATGATGTAAAGGCAGAGAGACTAGGAATTTCCCGTGAAGAAGTAGAAGCTAAAGCAAAAGCAGAAATACCATTAGGTAGATATGGTACACCTGCCGAATTTGCTAATTTTGTCACGTATATGGTATCAGACATAAATACCTATATGACAGGTCAATCTTTCCTCGTTGATGGAGGTATGATTAAGTCGATATAAAGTATTTTGAAACTAATCACTCTTCCTATCGTATAAATAAATAGAGATTTGGAATAGGGGGAGGAAATAGAATGCCAGATATGAATCAAGGGTTTGACATGTTTAGCTTTATGAGCTCAATTTTTCCACTTTTTTTCATACTCGTGTTCGGAATCATAATATTCACCATTATCAAAGGCATTGCCCAGTGGAGTCATAATAATCGGCAACCTGTTCTTACTGTTGATGCAAAGGTCATTTCAAAAAGGACCAGTGTTAGAGGCGGTGGCGAAACAAGAGCCAGAAGTATTTATTTTGTGACGTTTGAAGTAGAAAGCGGAGACAGAATGGAACTCCAAGTTAATGGACAAGAGTTTGGACAACTCGCTGAGGGTGATACAGGTGATCTACAATTTCAAGGAACTCGATACTTAGGATTTACCCGAAAAAAAGTGAATGCCTTTTAGACATTAAACTCCAGCGCTATTACACGCTGGAGTTTTCCCTTAATAACGGCATGGAGCAGCATCTAAAGGAGCCACCTGATTTGATAATCTCCGTAATATCCACCTCAATAATTTCAAAGCCTCTATTTCGAAGCTCCATATTTACTAATTTATTGACCGGTAGGCTAATGATTTTCTTGTTTCCGATAGATAGTATATTTGTCCCTAAACGGAATTGTTCTTTTTCCGTTACTTCAATTAAATTGTATCTAGATGATAAAAGATCGATTTCTTTCTTTGTGAAAGCTCCTGGGAAAAATAAAGCTTCATTTGGTGATATGATATTAAAAACACAATCTAAATGGAGATATTTTTCAGTGAACGGGACGGCTACTACTTCATAGTCAGAAATAAGACTTTGTAAATGCTGAATAGATTCAATATTCGTCCGGTTACTAAGGCCAATATAGATCGTATTTCTATCTATAATAACGTCCCCGCCCTCTATGTGGTCACCTACAAGGTTATAGTATGATATTTCTTCGTCTTCTAACCATTTCTTAAGACTTTGTTCTTCACCTTTACGGACATCGTGAGCCATCTCTGCAACAAAGGTCGTTTGACCGAGCGTAAAGCCAATGTCTCTTGTAAAAACCTGTTCAGGAAATTTTTCATCGGGTGGTAATAGGACAACATCAATCCCTTGGCTCTTCAGTGTAGCGACAAAATCTTGATGCTGCCTCATCGCTTTCTCTATATGTATTCCTTCATTTTCAAATTGTTTCTGTGTATCATTTATGACTTGGCGAATTCTCATGTATTTAGGTTCACACAGAATTACGCGTTTAAGTACATCATACTCACTGTTACAAAAAGTTTTTGTAGCCTGAATGTTTTGATTAGACATTTATTCTCCTCCTTTTTCGCTACTATAGATGTAGTATGAGTTATTTCTTAGTATTGGATACCAACCTCTCGATGATAAGTAATTGTTATGGAAAAATATAAAATATAGATAATTTACTTATAAGAATATTGAAATAAACTAAAAGTAACAAAAGAAAGAAGGGATACTATGGGGATGGATTTTCATGACCAAAAGAACAGCCACTCTTATGCAACTAGATCGGCTGATAGTCAATGGAAAAGACAATTAGAAAGTATTTTGGATGTAAAGGGCAAGAAAATACTCGATATTGGCTGTGGAGGGGGAATCTATTCAAAGGCGCTAGCTGAACTAGGTGCTGTAAGCGTTACCGGAATTGATTTTTCACAGAAGATGTTATCTGTAGCAAAGCAAAATTGTAAAGATTATAGGAACATAACTTTCAGGACTGGAAGAGCTGAACGTACGGAAATGAAACCTTTGGAATATGACATTATTTTAGAACGGGCTGTCATTCATCATCTTGATGAATTAAGGTCCAATTTTAATGAAGCCTTTAGAGTCCTAAAACCAAATGGAGTGTTTATTATACAGGATAGAACGCCAGATGATTGCCTACTAGACGGTACTAATGAGCATATTAGGGGCTATTTTTTTGAAAAGTTTCCTAAGCTCATTCAAAAAGAAATAAATAGAAGGCATGAAAGCCCTCTAGTGATGGCAGAGCTTAAAGAAGCAGGATTCGTGGTTATTACAGAAAATAAATTCTGGGAAACTCGTAAGGAATATACGACCTTTAAGCAACTTGAGATGGATTTATTAAAGAGAACTGGAAGATCTATCTTACATGAACTAAGTGACAATGAGCTTAATGAATTGATAAAATTTATTGAAGAAAAACTTAAGTTTAGAAGTGGATCCAAAATAACAGAAAAAGACAGGTGGACCATTTGGGTTGCCACGAAAAGGGAGAATTATGTTGGCGAATGAAGAAGTCATTCTACAAGAAAAAGTAAAAGCAGTCATAATCAAGGAGTTTGGATGGAATGTTTGTGAAATAAAAATTCATGGGAGGGGCGTACAAAATATTGTCCTAATGGTGGAGGAACAAGATATGGGCCGCTTTGCCGTTCGCGTCCCATATCCTGAAGATCGACAACAGTTCCCAAATAGGGAGCGAGATCGCTCTCTGTTATTGAAAGAAGCAGACATCACCAATTACTGTTCAAGGTTTAATATTCCTGTTCCAAAAGTTCATCATACGTTTCTCAGTGATGAATTAGACTTTATCATCGTGGATTTTATTGAGGGGGACCCTACAAAAATTTCTCACAAATCGATTGGAGAAATGGTTCAGAAAATTCATCGTATTCCGGTAGAACCATTATTTATTAGAAACCAAGGGGAAAGAACTATATACGATTACATGGCCAACAGAATTGCAGAGAGAGTGAAGTTCGTAAAACCAATTATCGACATTAGCTCATGTATTCCAAACCGCAACGAAATAGAACAGATTTTAGCTATACCTACAAATAACAAGGAGTCATTACTCCATTTAGATGTACGGCCTCCCAACTTAATCAGTAAAAAGGGAGAAATAGGGGCTATACTTGACTGGGATAATGCTTTAAAAGGAGACCCAGTTCTCGAGTTAATGAGAGTTGAGGAGTCAATGGAATTAGATTTCAAGGAATTCATGAAAGGATATACAGATTATTCTTTGCTAAATGAAACACCGATGATTGTACAGAATCTTTATAGGTTAGATACAGCTCTAATGTTAACCATTTTGTTTGAGCAAGTTCTGAAAAATCAGATGAAAAGTGAGTACTATCAAAATAGATTGAAGTTCCTTTCCCTTCAGGTTGCAAAAGAAGTCTAGCGGTTACCAAATTCTTCTGGTAAAATCTATATAATTTACAAATGAGGGGTTTTTGATGTGGGGGAGAATGTTGTTTTAGTAAAACCAAATGTTGATTTAAGAGAGGAATATCTTTCTTTTTACAAGGAATGGAAAGAAAGCGGGGAAACGATGGTTCCTTGGGTAATAAGTAAAGATCCAACGGACTTCCTAGGAATGGTAAAAGATTTATTAGCACAGGAAAAAGGTGAGAATCTCCCAGAAGGATGGGTACCTGATTCTACGTATTGGTTAGTAAATGATTCACGTAAAATATTGGGGGCTGTCAATATAAGGCATGGGTTAACCGAAGCCCTAAAAAACAGTGGTGGTCATATTGGATATGGGATTCGACCTTCAGAAAGAAGGAAAGGGTTTGCTACCAAACTACTGTCTCTAGCTTTGGAAAAAATAGAAGAGCTTGGCGTAAAGAAGGTTCTAGTGGTTTGTGACGAAGATAATATTGCTTCTGCTAAAACTATATTGAACAACGGTGGAGTACCTGACATCGACTATGTCGAGGAAGACGGAAATGTCATTAAGCGTTTTTGGATTAACATCTAATGGATTTCAATAAAAACTGACAGGACTTGGTAAAATTGGTCCTGTCTTTTATTTACTTTGTTAGTCGACATAATAAAACTATTGTTAACAAATGACGATAAAACAGTTACCTTTACTCCGCTCTAGGAAACAATATTCATAAAATCTTGTCTTATATAAAGGCGGAGGTGCATAGAATGTACAAGCTAATTCTTACATAAGAGGTCTGGGGTGGATGAATGAGTATTACTGTCTTTATTAGTTATATTTTTTTAGGGCTAACTCTAGCTGCACCGATTGGTCCAGTAAATTCTGTTCGATTAGATAAAGGAATCAAGAACGGTTTTTGGCATGCATGGATTGTGGGAGTAGGATCGATGATTGCAGATGCTATTTTCATGCTACTAGTCTACTTAGGTGTTGTGCACTTTATAGATGCCACTCCGGTGCAAACATTTCTGTGGTTATTTGGAGCTTTTGTCCTCATTTACAGTGGAGTCGAAAGTATAGTAGGTGCACAAAAATTAACGTTGAATGATAGTCGCGAGAAGGAATCGTTATTTAAATGTTTTTTTTCAGGATTTATCATGTCCATTTCAAGTCCCTTATCCATTTTATTTTGGCTGGGGATATATGGATCCGTTCTAGCTAAGACTGCTGTTTCATACGGGACAAGCGAACTGTTAATTTACAGTTCTATGATTTTTTTAGGTCTAACTCTATGGGACATCTTTGTCGCTGGCTTAACAAGTAGTTTTCGAAGGTTTCTTACAAATAGAAGCCTAATGGTTATATCCCAGTTATCTGGGCTTTCCTTAATTGGGTTTGGGGTTTACTTTGGTTATCACGGAATACAAGCGTTAATCCACTAGCAACTGAAACATTCACTCTTTACAAACGTATAGAGTGAATGTTTTTGTTGAGAGCATCAGGAATATAGGATATAGTTGGAAAATAATCTGTTCCACAATGGGTATATAAGGTAAGTTAAGGAGAGTTGAAGAATGACTTTACTTTTATCATTTGGTTTATGTGGAGTCTTATTTCTACTATATCGTAAAGACTCGTTATTTAAGTCGAGAAAAAGGTATCCAAGATTTGTAGAAAAAGTAAAAAATAGAGGATGGTTACAGAGTACTTGGATTTGTGGATTACTCCACTTTTTAATAAACGCAATTCTTTTTACGATAACTGGGGTTGTTTTATTTTTTGTTACTGTTTATCTAACCGTTCCCTACTTACATATCATCATAATGGTCATAGCCGTTTTGGCAAGTTTCTATATTTGGGGAATTATACGAGACCTTGGTCCAAGGATAAGGACAGGAAGACTTTTAAGCGGTTTAATTGGAAGCAGTTTTTATTGCTTGGTAACTTTGTATTTTTTGTATCGATACTTAACTTTGGAGCCGATGTTTCCAGGTGATGATATGTTTATGGCAGCAGTCGGTCTCTTTTTCGGAATGAGTGTTACTGTTACAGCTTTCTTTTGTAGTTTTATTGTAACAAGTTGGGTGCCCAAAAAATAAATGCAAAAAAGCAATGAATAATGAAGAAAAGGTTTAGGAGGTAGCAATCCTAAACCTTTTTTTACTAATCAGACTTTCTTTTATTATTACCAGGAACGTTTGTATTAGGTGCTACTTTTACTAGTTCTGAGCTCAATTCTTGATCTTTTTTTGCATTGTTATTACGTTGAGCATTTGCCATTTCCACGTTTTGTTCTACCCATTTACTATCATCTCCATTCTGTTCATTTCCATTTGTAGTATGAGTTGAAAAACCTATATTATTCATTTGCTGAAATTTCGTATTGCGAAACATCTAGTTTCAGATTAAAATATAAAAAACAATATAGATGGAGAACAGCATGAACCGTAAAATTTTACTTTATATGAAGGCTTTTTCTGATTTTGGTATGTTTATGGACACGATTGTCCTTAATGTTGTCGTATATGCTGCTACTGGAAGCACCGCTTGGTTAGCAGCAACTATGGCAGCAAGAACAATTGGTGGGGTTATTTCAAGTCTTTTTTCAGGAGTTTTGGCTGATCGATATGATCGACGCAAAATCATGATTATAAGTGACATTGTTCGGGCTCTTATTATTTTATTGCTCATCCCATTTCCCAATCCAGTCATGATTATCGTCGTTTCTTTCTTAATTGGTTTAATTAGCAGTAGCTTTATGGTGAGCTTTAGTGCTGAGGTACCAAAAATCTTTGGAGAGACCAAAATATTAGAAACGAATAGTTTAATTTCGAGGTTAACTTCGGTCAGTCTTGTTGCCGGATTTCTAGGTGCGGGTCTTATTACAGAGTTTCTAGGTTACAAGATAACATTAACTATTGATGCCGCTTCTTATATCCTTTCAGCATTAGTGTTATTGAAAATAAGATGGGACACTGATGTATCGAAAAAAGTAGAGGTTAACAATACAGTATTACAGAAAGTACAATCGATTTGGACTGACATAAAGGAAGTTCATGCCTATCTTTTACTAGCACCCATGATTCTATTTGTTAACGTTGTATTTTTAATGGGTTCCTTTGCTGGGAGCTCTCACAATTTAGGTATCCCTTTATTAGCGGAATCTATAAGTTTTGAAAGTCAAAGCTTTTATTATGGGATGATTTGGGCTGTATGGGGAATGGGGTCTATCATTGCTACCTTTACTTTACCTAAGCTAACATGGTTAAAGGGTGACAAAGTATACTTTGCATGCTTCATATCAGCCATGTTAATGTCGACTGGATTTATTGTATTTTTATCAAGTTCAAACCTTTGGATCATATTTGCTTTTGCAGCGTTTACGGGTGTATTTGATGCAAGCTTTACCACTTTACATGCCACCATTCTGCAGAAGACAGATAATCATATTCGAGGAAGAATCTTTGGGGTCGGAATGCTATTAAAATCATTGGGCTTTGCTGTCGGATTTATTATTGCTCCTACTCTACTCAAAGTTATGGACATGCCACAAATGGTATGGATTCTTCATGGGACGTTGATAACCGTCACCATAGTCATTGTTCTTTTAGCTGGAAAACACTTGTTGAGACTTAAGAATGCACAAACCAATGGGATATCACTATAAGGAAAGAGGCTCCTATATGGGGCCTCCTTCTTTTTTTAGTCAACATTTTTAATTAAGTTATTCATCATTTCTTCATCCATTGGTCCTATTATTTTCTTTTGGATGACACCATTTGTATCTATGATGTAGCTAGTAGGAATCGTGAAAGCTTGGAATTCTATTCCGATATTCCCTTCAACATCAAGAGGTACAGTAAATGTTAGTCCATAATCTTCGATAAATTGTTTTATTCTTTCTTCACCTTTATCCAAGTTCGTTAAGTTAACAGCTACGATCTCTACTCCCTTGTCCTTGTTTTTTTCATAGAAATTTTGCATGTGGGGCATTTCTGCTTTACAAGGTGGGCACCAAGTAGCCCAGAAGTTTAATATGACCTTTTTCCCTCGATAATCAGATAGCCTCATGGCTTCTCCTTCTATAGTAGGGAGTTTGAAATCTGGAGCAGGGCTTCCTTCTTTCACAGCGGCAAGATTAGCTCCAGGAATATTTTCTGTATCTTCCTGTTGAACGCCATTTACTGTTTCACCTTCTAAATCATCACCACTCCCAGGATTCCATACGTTTACAATGAAAACAGCTGCTGCAAGTAGGAGAATGACTCCCGATACAACATTTTTGACCATGGTTTAGTTCCTCCTATCAAAATAGGTTAGAATGAGCACGGTGATTCCAACCCAAACAAATGTCAAACCTTCAATTGTGAAAATGATTCTAAATAGGCTAATAGCTAAAAACTCTAAAAGTGAAAAAATAAGTATTATTTGTGCAGGAGAGAGCTTCATTCGCTTATTTAGTGAAGTGTAAACCACTATAAAGCTGATTAAAATAAACCCATGTAAGCTTGCCTCACCAAATTGATCTAATATAACACTATGAAGAAGCTCATATGAAATAAAAAACAAAATAAATAAATGGATTGCGTCTTTACTAATAGACGGAAAGTTCTTTTTTGCTAAAAAAACAAAATAAATCGAAAGGGAGAGTAATGCCAATATATGTCCCTTTAAACCTCCATTAAAATAAACGACAGATAGGGGTGTTCGGATAAATATTTCGAAGTGAAATACAATATAGCTTAGCTTCCAAACAAGGAAGAATACTAAAAAACCATTCCAATACCAATCTTCTGTTTTTCTTCTAAGTATGAACCGACTAATGGCAGCTGTTACAATCAGTGCGATTACTGTTGATATCCAGGTGCTGGGAATTGTCAAATTACCAAAAGCTATATAGTCCACATTTTTCACCGCTTCTCTGGAACCGACTCAATTTGAAAATCAACATCAATGGTCGAAATAACGGATTGAATCATACCGCAGTTTTTTACTACTAATTGTGCTAATTTTTCAGCTTGGTCAGATGTGATTTCTTGGCCTGTTTGAATGGAGGCAATGATCGTTATTTGTTCGATTCGGTTTGCTTGTTCTGGGTTTCGCCTGGCAGTTGGTTTCATTTCAATACTAGTAAAAGGATATCTTTTTTTGATTAAAATGTTTTTTAACAACGTACCACTGCAGCCAATCAGAGATGAAATAAATAATTCGAAAGGACGATATCCGTGTTTTTCGTCAGGTGAAATATGAATTTCATCAAAACCTAATGTTCCTTGGATATGTTCATTTTCAACCGTGAATTTCAAGTTAGTCACTCCTTTTTTAGATAAGTCTGAGGGTTGATTGTTAAGGAATGATTAAGACTAAAGTATTAAGGGTAATTCAATCCAAAATGTGTGATCAGTTCCGTTTGTATCTAATCCAATTTCACCATTATGAGCTTGTACTATACTTTTAGAAATGGCTAACCCAAGGCCAGCTCCACTTGATCTGGTGGTTCTTGATTCTTCCAATCTGTTAAACCTTTCAAAAATTAACTCTTTTTTCTGAGAATCAATATGTTGTCCTTTGTGTTGGAAGTGGATTCGATAGCTTCGGTCTAGAATTTCTGTTTGAATAGTTAATGATTCGCCAATATTATAGTCTAAAATGTTCTGTAGAATATTTGAGAAAACTTGCATTAAACCATCTTTGTTGCCCAGAATAGTGCCATCTTTGATTTCTAGACTTATATTGGAAAACTCTTTTTCTAACTTTAATTGAAAGCTGGTTAGGGAATCGCTCAGTACTTTATGAATTGATAAATCTTCAAAGTTTCTTTCCGTTTGGTAGAAGTTATTACTCCATGTGTTCATTTCCGTAATAAGTTCAACAATTCTTGTGATTCTTCTCGACTCTTCTAACAAAGACCCAAATAGCTCTGGCTTCCCTTCGATTACACCACTCTCCAGTGCCTCCAAATAACCGTTAATATTGGTAAGAGGTGTCCTTAATTCATGGGCTATGTCTTTTAACATTTCATCTCTTTGCTCTTGAACCGAAAAGAGAGTGTCAGACATAGCATAAAAGCTTTCAGTTAGTTCCTTAAGCTCGCCAGACCCTTGTTTTTCCACTCTAATTGGCTTTTTTCCTTCTTTTATCAATTGGGTGGCTAATGATAAATCCTGAATAGGACGGAGTATTTTTTTTACTGTTATAAAATGAAAAAAGCCAACAATTAAAAAGGTGAAAATGCTAATTGTCCACAGAAATTGATTCAGGGTTTGTACAAGCTCTTGTCCCGTTACTTGTTCTGTATTTACCAAAAAGCAGGCGTAATCTTTAACAGACAAGCCTGCAAGTAATATAACTACGAAAATAACGAATCCATTTAAAATAACGAATTTCGAAAGGAGATTCGGCAGTTTATGAAAGAACCTCAAATTTATACCCCATTCCTCTAACCGTATGGATATATTCATTTGGTGTCATTTCTCTAATCTTTTCTCGTAAGTGCTTAATATGCACATCAATCGTTCGGTCAGATACCGCTTTTTCGTTATTTTCATATATTAAATTTAGTATTTGATCTCTTGATAAAACTTGGTTGGGGTGTTGCATGAATGTATGGAGGAGCTTGAACTCAAAATGAGTAAGCTCTAATTTCTTCCCGTTAATCGTCGCCACACCTTTAGCGGGTTTAATCATGAACCCATGGAAAGTTAGCTTGCCACAACGACTAGCCGTCCTTCTTAGAACAGCCTCAATTCTGACCATCAATTCGGCAGGACTAAACGGTTTTACTACGTAATCATCGGCTCCGAGTTTAAAGCCTTGAATTTTATGCTTTTCCGAAGCCTTCGCCGTGAGCATGATAATGGGCATCACACTGTTTAAATCCTCTCGAACCCAGCGACAAACCTCTTCACCACTAAATTTAGGAAGCATCAAGTCTAAAATCAGAATACAAGGATCATACTGTAGGATTCTTTCTTTCGCCTCAGCACCATCCTCTGCTTCAATGACTTCATATCCTTCTTTAGTTAAATAAATCTTAACAAGATTTCGGATTTTAGGATCATCTTCCACCACTAAAACTGATTTCCCTATAAGGTTGGAATAATTCAAAAATCTCACCTTTTTTCTATATTTCAAATAAGCTAAATGCTGACAGCCAAGCACTTATTTTTTGCATTTGGCCACTCAGTACAAGGAAGCCAAGTAAAATCATAATAATTCCATTAACAAAGGCAAGTTTAGATAAATATTTGTTGATTTTTCGCAGTGCCTTTAAAGAGTAGGATATCACAATTGAAATGATGATAAATGGAATAGCCATACCCAATGAATAAATACTTAGTAAGAATATGCCATATGTGAGTGTATCCGATTGGCTTGCCAAAAGAAGAATCGACGACAGAGCTAGTCCAACACATGGTGACCAACCTGTGGCAAAGGCCATACCAAGTACGACCGAACTGAAAATGTTTTTCGATTTCTGTTCGGTATGAAATCGTTTTTCTTTCATTAAAAATTTAATCTTTAAAAGACCTGCCATTTGTAACCCAAATAGAATAATGAGAAATCCAGCTATTTGCATAATTAGTACTCGATAATTCATTAGAAGCTGTCCTAGAAAACTAGCGGAAGCGCCGAGTGCAATGAAAATGATACTGAAACCTATAATAAATCCTAAAGATCGCAAATATAATGTTTGTCGATTAACCTGTAATTTGGAGTCTTCAATTTTTCCTCCTGTTAAATGTGTAACATAGGCAGGTAGTAAAGGGAAAACACAGGGGGAGAAAAATGACAGCAAACCACCAAAAAAGGCAAATAAAAGACCGATCTCATTCATAAAATCACTCCTCATCTGCGTATAGTTTGGACCATGTTTGTTAAAGTTTCATTAAAAAGTGATTTTAGACATAAAAAAAAGACGCCTAATAAGGCGTCTTTTTTGCGTATATTGAGGCGATAGACTGTGCGCCACATCGCACATTTCTCCATGACGGATGTGTCCATCGACTTACACAATTCAGCTCATCGCTCAACTAATATATCACTGATAGTAAGTAAAAACAACTACTATTTTTTACCTAGCCATACTTTCTCCTTATTGTTATACTTAACCATTTGTGAGATAGTTGCTTTAAGCAAATAAATGAGGAGGGAGTTTGGATGGCGATTTTGACACATCATCATGTTAATAAAGTTAGACACTTCAACCGGTTTATTACTCGGTATATCGGTGTTTTAGAAGAGGGTCTTTTACAGAGTTCCTATTCCTTAACTGAATCACGTATTTTATTTGAGCTTGCAAATGGAAATAACATGACCATTTCTGGATTAACTACATTATTAGGATTGGATGCGGGTTATGTAAGTAGGATAATTTCTAAGCTTGAGAAAATGGGGATTTTACATAAAATACAATCCGAATCTGATGGTAGACAACGCTACCTCCGTTTATCTGAAAAGGGGATGGAGGAGTATAAGATTTTAAATGCACGCTCCCACGATGAAGTGTATTCCAAACTAAATGTAATACCCTACCATGAACAAGAAAGATTAGTGGAGTCTATGGAGGAGATTGAAAAAATTTTATCTCATTCTAGTATCGTAAGTGAAAAGGACGAAGTAATGATTAGGCCTCATAAACCAGGGGATATGGGGATGATCGTTCATAAGCACGGTTATTTGTACGACAAAGAATATGGATGGGATGAGGAATTTGAAGCGCTAGTCGCACAAATTACTGCAGATTTTATACGAAACTTTCAACCAGCATTAGAAAAATGTTGGGTTGCAGAGATGAATGGGGAAGTAGTCGGTTCTGTTTTGGTTGTAAAGGGGAGTGAAACCATAGCGAAATTACGGCTCCTTTTTGTTGATCCGAAGGCTCGTGGATTTGGACTTGGAACTAAACTCGTACAAGAGTGTATTGATTTTTCCAGAAAAGCTGGATATAAAAAATTAGTATTATGGACGAATAGCAACTTAGTTGAAGCACGTCATATTTATAAGAAAACGGGTTTCAAACTTGTTTCTGAAGAAAAGCATAGAAGCTTTGGACATAATTTAGTTGGTGAGACTTGGGAACTTGACCTTTAAATTGATAATATTAACGGAGTAAAACGAAAAAGACAGGGAATCCCTGTCTTTTATTTAATATTCATACCCTTCGTGCGCTTCACTTTGACTCGGCAAAGAGATTCCCATGGCTTGAACAGCCTGTTTTGCTGCCTGTAAAGAGCTTTCTGCTTGCTCTTGCCATCGAATAATCAACCGAATATACGATTTTAGCTCTTGATTAGCATTGGCTTCCATTACACTTAATCCTTCTCTAACTCCCTTATCTTGAGTCTCTGCGTTTATTATACATGCAACCATAGTATCTATAATACTTTTTCTATTCTCTCCATTCACAAGTCTTTGGGCAGATCCGACACTTGTGACTCTATGGTAGGAAGCAGGAACAAGATGACTGTGCATTTCATTGTTACCTTTTAAATTCTTTGTCTCAGGAATATGGAGAAGCTCACTACTCATGGCACATACCATTTCCTCTGCATACAAACTTTGTCGTAGAGACTGTAGAATGGGTTCCCAACCATTCTGCCTATAATAATATGAATACATAATGCCACCTCCTCTTCGTAAATAAATGATCTTGTAGCAAAGTATGTTAGAGAAATGGAATTGGAAATTTGTACTAAGCTTCTAATAGAAATGATGATAAAATAAACAATATATTTAACTGCAAAGGATACCTAGGAGTCTATTATGCTACGATTATTTGTTTCAAGACACGGCCAAACTATATGGAATACGCAAAAGAGAATGCAAGGGTGGAAGGATTCGCCTTTAACGGATTTAGGCATTCGAAATGCTATTGAGTTAGGAAACCGACTTAATCAGGTTGAGTTTCAGGGTGTCTACTCGAGTCCTTTAAGAAGAACTGTCGATACGGCTGATCTAATAATTAGAGGGCGCCAAATCCCAATTGTTACAGATGAAAATTTGCGAGAAATGAATATGGGTGACTGGGAAGGGCAAGTTCAAGAAGACATCAAAAAGGAAGATCCCGAGTTATTTCACAAATTTTGGAATAAACCTCACTTATATATCCCAGAAAGTGGAGAAGCTTTTATTGATGTTCAAAGAAGAGCCTTACTAGCAATAGAACGGATTCAGAGAGAACAACATTCCGGTAATGTTTTAGTTGTGACTCATACAATTGTCATTAAGAGTTTATTAGCCTATTATAAACAGATTGGTATCGAAAATCTTTGGGACCCGCCTTTTATTCACGATACCAGTCTTACACTTATTGAAGTGGACCATAATGGTTCACAAATAGTGTTTGAAGGAGATTCAACGCATCGTTCAATACCTAACGAGAAGGTGACAAAATGATACGTATTGCTGTAGGAGCCGTTGTACAGTGTGGAGATCGATATTTACTGGTAAATAAAAAGAAAATAAACGATACCCAGAATGGTGAGGGGATTGAGATAGATGAATGGGATATTCCTAAAGGTGGCGTTAAAGAGCAGGATCAATCGCTAGAAGAGGCAGTTCTTCGAGAACTTCATGAAGAGACTGGGTCTAGTAGCTTTGAATTGAAAGATAAGTTTGAAGAGAAAATAGTTTTCGATTTTCCTGTTGAACTGAAAAGTATTATAGGGTTTGATAAGCAGGAAACCACTATGTTTTTCGCTGAGTATGTTGGAGATGGGGGAGACTTATCTCCTATTGATGAAGAGATCGGTGAGATTAAATTTGTAACAGAGGAAGAATTCGTTGAAATTGTACACCATTGTGAAACTGTAGAATTTCTAAAAAAGAATGTCTGGAATTAGAAATGTAGTATGAGTAATTGAAGGAAGTGTCCTAATATTGATAAGTGAAAATATGATCGTCATTGGTGTAAAAGGAATCATTGTACATAATGGGAAAGTTTTAATTATTAAGCGTGCACAAGATGCCCATGTTGGTGGCCATACGTGGGAGTGTCCCGGTGGAAAGCTTGAATTTGGTGAGAGTTTAGAAGAAGCTCTCATACGGGAGGCTAAAGAAGAAGTAGGACTAGATATTCAAGTTGAAGAATTGCTGTATGCTACTACATTTAATACATCATCCACTAGGCAAGTAGTTTTACTAACCTTTAGGTGTAGTTGTAAAGAAAATACCATTACCTTATCAAATGAGCATTCTGAGTTTTATTGGGCAAATAAAGACGAACTCTATGAATCTTTACCAGTTCACATTTTAACTGATTTCCAAAAATATAATATTTTTGAACTATTAAACTAGAATAATTAGGGTAATAAATTTATAATAAAATCATTCTACGAAATGCGACAAATGCAGGGTGGAGACTGATACCACCCGAATAAGGTGAGGGTTATGTATCGTTTTGCAAAGGGTTTAGCAAGGGTTTTATTTTATGGATTTAAGAAGGTTGAAGTAAAGAATAGACATCTTGTAAAAGGCAAGGAAGGATACGTTATTGCTTGTACCCATGATGGTTGGCTAGAGATAATTGCTTTGGGGGTAACATTACCGAAATCCATTCATTATATGGCTAAGAAGGAACTATTCGAAAATCGAGTTATTGGCTATTTTTTGAAAAGGCTGAATGCTTTTCCGGTAAATCGGGATAATCCTGGTCCTAGTAGCTTAAAGACTCCTATAAAATTGTTAAAGTCCGGAGAGGTTGTCGGAATTTTCCCGCACGGAACGAGGACGGCCGAAGACATTTCATTAAAAAGAGGAGCCGTAACGATTGCAAATTTAGCAAAAGCTCCTATTGTACCGGCTTATTATGACGGTCCAAATACGTTAAAAGAACTATACTTCTCACGTAAAAAGACAACGGTTATCTTTGGAGAACCTTTTTACATCAAAACATCAAATAAAGAAGAAATTGCTGAATATACAGATTATCTAAATGAGCAATTTAAACAACTTAAAAAGGTCTTGGAAAAATAAGACAGAGGCGCTACATGTAGCCTCTGTCTATTTTTTTATGAACGTGTTGGATTTTCAATTTCATCAATATGCATGAGCTTTTGAAGCGGCTTTGAAATGGCAAGTAAGATCAGTCCCACTAAAATAGCTGCTATACCTAAATATAGAAAAATCTCTAAGTAGCCAAATTCTTGTGTTAACGAAGCAATATAACCGGCTAAGTAATTTGCACCTGCATTACTGAGGAACCACACTCCCATGAGTAGTGATGCAATCTTAACAGGAGCCATTTTACTAACCAATGAAAGTCCTATTGGAGAAAGTGCAAGCTCACCTAGAGTATGACAGAGATAAGTAACTACCATAAAGAGCATACTTGCTCTAGCGACGATATTTCCTTCATCACTACCTGTATATAGAACAGCCGGAACAAGAACAAGGAATCCTATTCCAAGTAATAATAGTCCTAATGCCATCTTAGTAGGAATGGCTAAGTCCCCACGCTTTGTTTTGGATAATCGGAGCCAAAACAAAGAAACAACAGGAGCTAATATTAAAATAAATAAAGGATTTAATGATTGAAAGAAAGAAACAGGAACTTCGTAGCCAAAGATGGTTCGATCTATAAAATCTCTTGTATAAAGGGTAAAAGATGCACCTGCCTGTTCAAACCCTGCCCAGAAGAAGATAGTGAAACAAGCTAGAATTAAAATAACAGCTGTTCGGTGTTTATCATTTCGAGATAATGGTTTTGCTTTGTTTTCATCGTCTAATATTGAATTCTGAACTGCTGGTTTCTCTCCTATTGTCCCTAAATATTTTTTTGACAGCAGATTAAAAGTAAGTTGACCAATGATCATACCAATAGATGATGCAAGGAATGCATACTTAAACCCAAATTGCTCAACTCCACCAGTATTCGAATAAAATAAATTAGCATAAATGAATCCAGCAACTAGTGGTGAAATAAGCGCACCTAAGTTGATTCCCATATAAAAGATGGTAAATGCAGAATCTTTTCGTGGATCATTTTTATCATAAAGTTCACCAACAAGTGTTGAAATGTTAGGTTTAAAGAAACCATTTCCTATAATGAGAAGTAGTAGACCTAGATATAGCCCCCACACTTCCTGGACGGCAAAAAGCGTGAAATCCCCTAATGCCATTGTAATACCTCCGATGGTTATGGCCGTACGCAATCCAATAAAACGGTCTGTTAAGTACCCGCCAATTAATGGGGTAAAGTAAACCAACCCAGTGTAAGTACCGTACAACCGTAGAGCAGATGCATTATCTACACCAAGTCCACCACTAATTAGCTCGGCAGTAAGATATAATACCAAAATGGATCGCATCCCATAGTAACTATATCTCTCCCACATTTCTGTGATAAATAACAGATAGAGTCCCTTTGGATGCTTCATTTTATCGTCACGGTATACTTCGGAGTTTTGGTTTATTGTTCTTTCCACCTGTAATACCTCCATATGAATAATTCCAATTCCAAAATTAGATGTCTACTCAGTAAAGTCTCCAATCCGTTTTCACTTCATTCTCCTGAAATAATAGAGAAAGTTTATTTATTGGTGGTAGCATCTGGAAAGAAGGGGTATAATAAAGAAAAGGGGAATTCCCACTGTCTTCTGTTGTTATCTCTCACCTCAGAAGGCGTGAGGCTGAACACAGAAAGGGATGACCAAAAGATGCTCTATCAAGCTAAACTAGGTGATGGAATGAAACAGAAGGGGGTAAAGAGAACGAATTCTTTCTTTACAACTCCTGAGGATGCAGTTTCGGAAGCATTTGCACTAAAAGAAAAGATAGATGGTAGATACAAAAATAAAATTGTGTGGGATTATGAAGGAGAAATTACAGGTTCTAGTAAAAACCTTAAAATCCTTAAAGGCTATTTGGATGGTGACCGGAACTCTCATGCATTTTATTTGCAAATTCTATCCGTGAGAAAGTCAAAGAAATTAACCACAATCTCACCCATAAAACCTGTTAAACTTTCAGCAAAAGATAAGAAAGCATTAGAGAGTGCAGTTAGATATTTTAATTAAAGAAAAGGCTTTGGAGAAGTAATTCTCCAGAGCCTTTGTTGTTTTAATTACCAAACACCTAAAACATCAAACATTACTGCCAAAATCAACACTGGTGCAACAAAGCGAATAAGGAAGAACCATGTTTCAAAAAGTCCTTTTTTAAATCCACTCCCTTGTTTTAATTCATCATATAGCTGTGTTTTTTTCATTTTTAATGGGACAAATATACTGATCAGTAAAGCTCCTAGTGGTAGAAGTACATTACTAACTGAATAATCGGCAAGATCAAAGATGGTTTTATTAAACAGAGTAACATCACTTAGAACACCATAAGAAAGTGCGGATGGAACCCCTGCAATGAAAATAGCAATTCCTGTTAGCCATGCCCACTGCCTTCGTTTTGTAGGTGCTCCATTGCTAATGACTGAAACAATTATCTCTAGCATTGAAAAAGCAGAGGTTAAGGCAGCAAATAAGAATAACAGTAAGAATGCAATAAAGAACCACATACCGAACGGTAATTGACTAAAAATAGTTGGTAGTACATTAAAAAGTAAGACAGGACCTGCACCTGGTTCAAGGTCGAATGAAAACACGGCAGGGAAGATAGCTAATCCTGCAAGGAGAACGATAAAAATATTCATCCCTACAATGGATATAGCTGACCTTGGTAAGCTTTGGTTCTTTGGCAAATAAGAACTATAGGTGACCATAACAGAAACCCCTACACTTAATGTGAAAAAGGACTGGCCCATTGCCTCTAAGATTGTTTTTGAGGTTACCTTTGAAAAATCAGGTTGTAGGAGGAAGCGAATCCCTTCCAAAGATCCTTCAAGTGTTACCGCACGTATAACGAGAACGATAAAGAGGATAAATAAGGCTGGCATCATAATGGCGCTTGCCCGTTCAATTCCTTTTTGAACCCCTTTTGCAACTACGATAATGGTTAATAAAATGAAAAGGAATTGTACTAGAATACTAACGATTGGATCTGAGATGGTGGCACCAAATACATTACCATATTCCTCAGATGTTAAGCCGTTTAAATCACCAGCTAAAGCCTTTATTAGGTAGATAATAATCCATCCACCGATGACACTGTAAAACGAAAGTAAAATAAAAGATGTAATCATACCGGTAATACCGAGCCAGTACCACTTCGTTCCAGGTGCTATTTTTTTATAACTGTTCACAGCATTATCCTGTGCGGTTCGTCCAATTGAAAACTCAGCTAAAAGTAACGGAAGTCCAAGAATGAGTGTGAACAGAATAAAGATCAGGAAGAAAGCGCCTCCACCATTTTGTCCAGCCGTATAAGGAAACTTCCAAATGGCCCCCAATCCAATTGCAGACCCAGCTGCAGCTAAAATAAAACCTAGTCTTGATGACCATTGTTCTCGTTGTCGCATGTCTTGACTCCTTCCGTATTTTTTTAAATATTACCCCAATTGGTTCGTGGGGAAACAAAAAAAAGCCCCTACAAAATGTAGGGACGAATTTCTATTCGCGGTACCACCCTAGTTATGAGACTTCATCTCATCACTCAAAAAGTATAACGGTCTTCACCGTCTCAATGAAGAGAAGCTCCAGAAATGAAATTCACTATTTGCCCTGTACCGGTTTACAGCAACCACCGGCTCTCTATGAACAAGAATAGAATAGCTACTTTGTTTCCTTCAAAGCATTATAAAAATTCAATTAATTTGTTATTTATTTTTATCATGGATAGAGAAGGGTGTCAAACCTATCTTTTGAGCTAACTTTTGCGCTCTATTACTTTTTGTCCATGAAAATAGACATGTTTGATTTGCTCAGGATCTGTAATTTCCAAGCCCGGAAGCCCTGTTGCTACCAAAAAGTTTGCCTGAAGACCATGTTCTAATCTACCAAAAAGATTCCCTTTACCAAGAATGTTGGAGGGATTATTGGTTATTAGAGCTAGGCATTGATTATCGTTATATCCATTCTGGTGTAATAACTCCATGGCTGGTTTAGCAACCAACATAAGGGTTTCAGGACCTTTAAGGTGTTGGTCCGTAAAGTGAAGCCATGGCACATTTGGGTAGGGAGGTAAATAAGCGTCTGTAGCAATTGAAACGGGAATATTTAACTGCATCATTTTAAGAATCTCTTCAGGAGAATTTGGTTTAATATGAGTCCCACCCATTGGAGTAGCAACTATTTTAGTTTTTTGTTGAGCTACTTTTTGCAATTGGATATCTGTTATTCCATGGGAATGGTGTAATACATCAATCTCTGCTTCAAGTGCTAGAGCAATTCCTTCTTCACCAGCTACATGTGCACCTATTTCTTTATTGACCTCATGGTAAATGGATACGATTTGTTGTAGCTCTTGAAGGGAGTAGATAATTTCACCAGCTCTAGGGACTTCGGTGACTGAAAAGTTAGCCGGAGTTGCATTGATAAAGATATTTTCTCCAGGATACTCACTTTCCATTGCTAGATTCTTTACTACTAATGGATCGACTAAGTCCTTTTTCTTTAATTTTTGGGACTTGGTAACTGAAGAAAAGTGGGCTAAGTCTTCAAACCCAATTGAAATGCTTGTTGTGGCAAAACTAATATCGATTGGAAAGTCAGAGGAGGATATTTTATAATCCTCTAAAGAAAAATCACATAAGGGATGGCCACAGATTTGCTCACCTAATGCTGTAATTCCTGAAGAAAGAGCTGTGAAAAGTATAGATTGCGCTGCCTGAAAATGTGTTTCTTGTGTTACGGGATAGAGGGACGAAGGTGCAAACTCAAGTAAATGAGTATGACAATCAACCAAAGATGGCGTAATGACCATGTCCGAGTAATCCACTACAGGTAACTCAAGATATTTCTGTTTTAAACTTGCCCATGGACCAATATCACGAATTAAATGATCCTCAATCACCATAGCTCCGTCTTCTATCGTGCCTAATTCACTAACCGTCACTAGACGTTTACCTCTAATGATAAAGCGATCACACATATTTTACACCACCAGTAATGGAGTTAAGAAATAGCCAAGTAAACAAGCAGTAATAATTCGAATAATCATACCAACAATAGCTGCCTCCAAAACTTCTTTTTCATTTAACCCAGAACTTTGAGCCCACGTTACAGGTACTTGACCAAAGATAACAGAAAGTGGCAGTCCAGAGTTAGCCAGTACAAACGATCCTACAATTAAACTAGGTGGAATGTTAGATGCGAGCTCAGCTAATTGAGCTACAGCCAAAGTAGGGGCTGCAAGGACGGAGACTATTCCTGTACTTGGTTCAATACTTAAAAATGTTAAAACAGAGGCCATTCCAGCTTCAATTGGAGCCCAGATACCAATAAATTTAAACATTCCGATAAAGAAAAACACAACTGCAACAGCAGGAATAATAGTTAAAAAGAGTAATTCTACACCTTCTTTTGCAGAACTAAAAATGGTGTCTAATATTCTTGTTTTTGGAGTAAACCGTGGTAGTGCTTCCAATTCAACTTTTTGGGTATCTCGATATATGGTCTTGGATAGCAACCATGGTACGAGAATAATCGGAACAAAGATTGAAAGTATCACTAGTGGAAAGGCGTTAATTCCGAAGGCTGCTAAAGCAATGAGTCCAAGCACAAAGGTTGCAAAAGATTGAGGTGATTGAATCATCGTAGCAACCGATATTTTTTGTTCCGCCTTTGTAGCATTTGCCTTAACTAAGATAGGGCCGGCAATTTTACCTGCAGCATTGATATCACCTAGAATATTGTAAACACTCGGTATGATCACTGAAGGGTTTATTTTAAACCACTTCATAATAGGAACAAATAATCGAATCAATCCATCAGTAAAACCAAATCGTTCTAGTATTCTTCCAACAATCACACTAACAATGATCGCAATTCCAACCTCACTGGTTAAAAAAGTATCTACTACAATCGGCTTTACTTCTTTAATCATTGTGTCGAATAGCTGTGAAAGTGAGTTGGGTGCAAATAATAGGAGTGCTAACGAAAGAAACACTAATAAAATACCAATGACCTCAAAAGTGCTCCATTTCCTTCTTGATGAGTCTGGCGGTCGACTTTTAATGGGATTCTTCTCCATTACTCCCTTACCTCCTAGTTATCAATATTTTGAATTAGTTTATGTCGAATAAAAAAATGTGTGTTTGCCTATAGGAAATCTAGATGTGTATGTAGAAATGGTAAAATAGGGAAGAAGGCATGTAGGAAGGGTGGATTCACTTGAAAAAGTTCGAAGAAGATCCAAAACCGTTTAATGATGCCATGGACCATTTACATAAAGTAGAGGGCATTTCAATTCAGAATACTGACATGAGTAAACTTCCGAAGGGGTTACGCTACTTTGGTTATTTCATGACCATCTTTTTTACGATTTCTATTCTGTTTATCATTGTGGGAATACTGCTTCAAAAATTGAATGAATAGGAACATGGAGGAATTTATATGGATCAAATAAAAATTGTGAATTATGCGGACAAATTTCTTACGTTTTATGAGACAGCTATAAAAGAAAATGCAGATAGCGAAAGAAGATGGGAGCTCTGGAATAAACATTATGGCTTTGCTGCTGTTCCTCCAGGAGAACAAGGGAGAGCGATTGCTAGAAAACTTTTAGAAGAAGCATGGCCAAAGTATCCATCTATCATTGAGAGGATAAAAAACTGGGATCCTAAGGTGGAAGAAATCCAAAATGTTTTAATTGAAGTTAAAGAAACGTTAGGGTACACGGATTCTATTAGTCTTGGAGTTTTATACTATGTGGGAGGTTTAGAGAGAAACGCGTTTGTTGCACCTGGTGAAGGAGGGCAAATTTTTGTCTGTCTTCCCATTGAAGAGGATGATGTTGACATCATTTTGGCTCATGAGTTAACTCACATTGTTCACGCAAAAAAAGCAAATCATACTCCTAACTGGGAAAGAAATATTGCTTCGACTATATTGATGGAGGGCTTAGCCATACATGTAAGCCAATTGTTAGTTCCTGGTCGACCGGTTAAGGAGTATATCGAACACAAACCTAATTGGTTACAGCAATGTTATAGTAAAAAGCGTTCTATTATCGAAGGAATTTTTAATCATTTAAGTGAATCGGATTCAGATGCAGTCTATCGATTTACAATGGGGGAAGGAACAACAGGGATTGATCGAGAGGCTTATTTTGCAGGGTGGGAGCTTGTTGATTTTGCGATGAAAAATGGGCACACTCTTAGTGAAATCGCTGAAATAGAAGAAAAAGATGCTCCTGTTTTTGTTGAAAAGCTTATCTTAAAGTATTTGGAGGAAATGCTTGTTTGAAGGTGGTCACCGACGCCTTTTCCGTTCATTAGACTTTCTCGTCTGCACTAACTTAGTAGCCGGCTGTTTGCGAATCCATTTAATAAATGAATGGATTTTTTCATCACTTTTTAAAGCCGAGATGGTATCTAATCTAGTGGCCAGTTCTTCATTTGTATAAAGAGCATGAATTTGTTTATGACAAGGGATGCATAACAGGGCAGTAGGTTTAAAAGAACCACCCATTTCTCTTGGAGTTAAATGGTGGACGGTTGTTTCTACATTACATCTACCACATAATTCACAACAATTCATACCTTTTACTACCTCCAACAAATAAAAGGGACTTCTCTTTAGAAGCCCCTTATTTTATTATGAATTCTTGGCATCTTCAACAATGTGATAAAGTAAGTGACCGAGATGGTGAATAGGCCCGTAATCTTGTTCCTCTTCGTTCTCCGGTTCTTCCTCTTGAAATTCGAGGTCATTCAAGTACAATGCCATAAACTCATAAAAATCTTTTAGCTCAAAGGAGAAACAATAACTCGGATCTTCTTGTTCTTCTTCGTATAATAAGGTGAGATAATGTAGATTGCCCTCAGCATCTGCCCCATCAAAAAAGACAAAGAACCCAATGTTGGTATCTAGCTCAAACAAATGACGCGTACCACCTTCGGTTACTTTATGAAAATCTTCTTCCTCTAGAACTTTCACATTCATTGCATCGACAGCATCTTCTTTATGAAAGGTAACCTTGAATTCCTTCATTTTAAAAACCTCCACGTAATTTTCCTACTTTATTTAGAATGTACAAAAAGTAGGGTTGTAAACCTTTTTTGTTTCGGGAAAGGAGAAGTAGTGCCCGTTTTAGTGAGGTCAGTCGGGAAAAGGGAACTAGAAGAAGGGAGTAGTGCCAGTTTTGGAAAAGTTAGCTGAGAAAGGGGAACTAGACGAGAGAAGTAATGTCCGTTTTGGAAATGCCAGCAAAAAGCTACCTACTAACAAAAAAAGCTGACTCTCCTGGAGCCAGCTTTATATCAACTTAAATGGTCCATTGGTCATGAACAATTGCTACCAGTCTTAGGACACCATCATTGTCCATTTCATAGACTAGATTTAAACTACCCCAATCCATGTCACCGTAATGTTCTGTTCCTTTTACAAAAAATTCGACAACAAAGGAATCTGGAAATACCTCTTTTATATTATTGATCGAATTTCCACGTGAGACCATTTCGTCAATCCGGAATTGGTTTGAATTCGTGTAATCTTTGTTGAAAACATATATTTCAAAGTATTCACTAGCTGTCATTTCAATAGGAAAACCACTCCCATCTTGGAATCCCCATTGATATACGGTTGGATCCTCTAGAAGGGTTACAACCTCTTCGGCACTAAACACTTGAGCATCCTCCTGTATATAAATGTAAGGGGAAAACAAAAGGCCTTTTGTTGGATGTACATATTCTGCTATCTTCTCAAAGTCACGATCTTTTAGATATTCTACAATCCAACGTGAACTTTCATACAACTGGCCTGGTTTATCATTTTTATTGACGTGATAAATATTTTCTTCAATAAAAAATTGGTCAGTGAATTTATCTAAACCAGATTCTTGTATAACATAATATTCTTTGTTGATTTCAACATTGCCTTTGTCGTCAAAGTACAAACTTAAAACATTTCTATTATCATAATCTTCAATTCCGTCATTAGGAAGGATATCATATTGGTCATACAATTTAATGGTTCGGTAACCATAGCTATCACCCACTTCATCCGTTGGTTTGATCTTTGTTACTTTCAATCCGTCAATAAATTGTCTTAACGTATTTGGATCTAAGGAAACATAAGTGGTTGTTATTCCTTCATCATTGGTAATGAACCCTTCAACCTTAATCAAATCACCAGTTAATACTTCTTCATATTCACTGTATACATCCGTTACGGTTACTTCTTCTTGGTCTTCACCCTCATCGTCTGGTTCTTCTTGTTCAGGTTCTTCTTCTGGAAGCTTTTCTTGATCATTCGGATCAGGCACAACTTCTTCAGAGCCAGGGTCTGTTACATTTTGTTTAGGCTCATTGTTACCTGTAAAACTAAATGCTAAGCCAATGCCCAAAACGAGTACAGCTACACTTGAGAGCCCGACAAAAATTTTACTCATAATATCCCCTCTTTTTTGTTTTTGTTCTAATTTGTCGGCCACATCCATAATGTTTTGATGGATTTGCTGCTGCTTGGATTTGTCTAATTGTAGTTTTGGGAAAGACTTCATTTCTTGTTCTAAGTCCTTGAAATCGTCGTTTTTGTTCATTATTGTATACCTCCTTGCAGCTTGCGGAGTTTTTGAAGCGCACGGTGATAAGTCGACCGAACTTTGCTTTCTGTCCATTTTAAAATGGTGGCCGTTTCCGCAACAGACAATTGTTTGATTCCTCTTAAGATGAGAACATCCCGATCATTACTTTTTAATGACTGAATCATTTGGTATAGAGTTGCTTTCGTTTCTTGTTGGTCCACCATAAGCTCAGGTGTTAGCTCATGTCCCTGTTCTTGCCATTCATGGATTGGAACAGAATAATGATGAGCTCTACTTTTTCTCTTCCGACTTTCGTCGATGGCAACATTTCGCGCTATGCGAATAAGCCAAGTTTTAGGTTGAGCTTCCTTTTTAAAGGTGGATAGTCCCTTTAGTGCCTTTATAAACACTTCCTGTACCAGGTCCTCCACATCAGTTGAGCCTGTATAATAAACTAAAAAACTGTAAACATCGTTGCTGTATTCATGAAACCATTGTGAAATAATTTCTTTATTTGACATGTCAAAGCCCCCGGGAATTATTTCTCACATTTATAGACGTAAATAGTTTTCTATTATTACATATTTATTTCAAAAAAATGGCCTATTTTTACCATATCAAGAAGAAGGGAGGCTTCCAATCCCTTTTTCGCCAGGGGCATTTAAATTAGGTTATAATCGAAATGATGTATACCAAAAGGGTGGAGACAAAATATGAAAATATCTAAGATTGAGCATGTTGCTATTATCGTGAAAGATATGGACAAGGCTATTGATTTTTATCAGGAAGTATTTGATTTTTTTCTTCGAGCAAGAGGGGATACTGCGAAAAGAGAGTTAGCTTTTCTTAGACATTCGAATAATGATGATGTTGAAATTGAGTTAATTAGAGATTTAGAACCACAGGATGGCCAGTATTCTGGTTCGGGAATTGTGAATCATTTGGCATTTACAGTCGAGAACTTAGAAGATGCGGTTAATTATTACAAGGATAAAGGAATAAAGTTTAATTCTGAAAAAGTGAATGTCTCAATTGATGGATCTCGAAACATATTCTTCAATGGGCCGAATGGAGAGCTTTTGCAGTTGGTAGAGCCAGTGAAGCGGTAATCTAATTTTAAAAATAATCGAGGCACATTCGAGGACTGCACTTGTTGTTGCCCCCTGCTTTTAATCAGTTTTTCACTTGTCGTGTAATAGAAGTTCTAGTAATATTGTTAGAGGCTCTAAATAAATATAAACGGAGCAAGGAATTATATGATTAAAATCAATACCGATTTTAAGAATAGCGCCTATTTGTGGAGGGCGTCCTTTTTTTTGCGTGTTAACAGAAAGGAGTGGTGATATCAATGAAACAAACCTACACACTTTATGAAAAAATGAAACTAATATTTGTTTTATTAGTACCGATATTAATCACTCAGCTGGGCATGTTTTCAATGGTGTTTTTTAACACGATTATGTCTGGAAAATATGACTCTAGTGATTTAGCTGCTGTAGCTATTGGTTCCTCCATTTGGAATCCGGTATTTACAGGCTTGAGTGGAATATTGCTAGCTGTTTCTCCGATTGCTGCTCAACATTTTGGTGAGAAAAAAGGAGAGGAAGTGCGGTCTGTTGTAAAAAACGGAATATATCTCTCGGTCATCATCGCAACAATTGTTATTGTTGCTGGATTTTTCTTGCTTAATCCAATACTAGCTTTCATGAATTTACCTGGAGAAGTGGAGAGTACGGCCCGTGAATATTTAATAGGGCTAAGTTTTGGTATTATTCCGTTGTTTGTTTTTAACGTATTAAGATCCTTTATATATGCATTGGGTAAAACGAGAGTGGTTATGGTCATCTTAATTGCAGCATTACCCATTAACTTTATCTTTAACTATGTTTTGATATTTGGTCGTTTTGGATTTCCTGAATTAGGAGGAGCAGGAGGGGGATATGCAACGGCTATTACCTACTGGTTTATTTTAGCGATGACAGCGTTCATTATTGTAAAACAAGAACCTTTCTCTGGATTCAAGGTATTTTCCGATGGAATTGAGTTTTCAATGGAGAAATGTAAAGAAATCCTGAAAATCGGGGTACCGATGGGATTATCTATCTTTTTTGAAACGAGCATGTTTGCGGTCGTAACAATTTTAATTAGTAAATTTAACATAACGACGATTGCTGCTTATCAGTCCGCGCTAAATATTGTTTCTTTCTTATATATGATCCCAATCAGTATCTCGATGGCACAAACAGTTCTTGTAGGGTATGAGGTAGGAGCTGGCCGATATAAGGATGCAAAGGCATATAGCTGGCTTGGAATCTATTTGTCTATCATAATTGCATTATTGACTGGCTTACTTGTGGTCTTGTTCCGTTATGAGGTTGCAGGTCTTTACTCAAATGAGACAGCAGTCATTTCGCTAACTGCTCATTTCCTAATTTATGCTCTATTTTTCCAGATGTCAGATGCCATACAGGCCACAGCCCAAGCAGCATTAAGAGGTTACAAAGATGTGAACATTTCCTTCATCATTACACTGATTGCTTATTGGTTCATTTGTCTCCCGGTTGGTTATGTATTAGCTCATTATACAAGCTTTGGGGCAAGGGGCTACTGGGTTGGTTTGACGGTTGGATTATTGGCAGCTGGACTCTGTTTATCGGCGCGTTTGATTTATATTCAGAAAAAGAAATTTGTCGTAGTGGAGTCAAAGAGTGCTTAATGAATGGCCCATTTTGGGGTTGGTGTATTTACAGAAATAGGATTTTGTTGTAATATGTTTATGGATTACTAATTTTTAACATTAAGGGAGGAAAAGAGTCCGATGAGTATGTCTGTTGTTTTTCAAATGGTTTTAGCTTAAGACGGGATAAGTCTGCCCATTTTTAGCAAAACCAATCGTAAAACAACGGACAATTCAGACCCTTTCCTCATGATATATTAGGAATATGGAGAAAGATAGGTGTATGCTCATAGCTGCTCCTCCTGTTTTCATATTCCCAGTCTGTAACAAAGGTAGGGTGTGTTTGCATCCTGCCTTTTTTGTATGGAAATTTATATAAGGAAGTATCTCCTAAAGCATTGGGGGGTGTCCTTCAGGTTTTACGATTGGTCAGTTACCAACGATAAAGGAGAGACCAATAATGAGCATTGTAAATGTTGAAAAAATTACCCACTACTACGGGGATAAATTAGTACTTAAAGATGTAGATTTTCGATTACTACCGAATGAACGTGTAGGATTAGTTGGGCCAAATGGGGCTGGAAAATCTACTTTGTTGAATATATTATCAGGACATCTTTTGCCTGATGCCGGATCGGTTAACTGGCTACCTAATATTCAGGTTGGCTTCCTTGAGCAACAGGTTGATTTAAAGGATGGCTTATCTATTCGAGATTATTTAAGAAGTGCATTTCAGTTTTTATATCAGGCTGAACGAGAGATGATGGAGTTATCGAATCGAATGGGGGATTGTAATCCTGATGAGCTAGAGAAAGTGCTTACTCGGTTTTCGAAGCTACAAGAGCTTCTAGACCAACACGATTTCTATATGGTAGACCCAACTATTGAAGAGATTTCAAATGGTTTAGGGATTTCAGCCTTAGGCTTGGATTCGGATGTTGGACAATTAAGCGGGGGACAAAGAACGAAGCTATTGTTGGCAAAGCTCTTACTCGAGAAACCTCATGTGTTGCTATTGGATGAACCAACCAACTATTTAGATTACGAACACATTGAATGGCTGAAGGATTATTTAAGGAACTATCCAAACTCATTTATTTTAATTTCACATGATACGTCATTTATGAACGAAGTAGTCAATGTGATTTACCACTTGGAGCATAAGAATTTAACTCGCTATATCGGAAATTATCAAAAATTTATGGAAACGTATGAACAAAGAAAACAACAGATTCATCTAGCTTACGATCGACAACAAGCTGAAATTGAAAAGTTGGAGACGTATATTAGCAAGAACAAGGTGCGAGCATCTACATCCAAACAAGCAAAAGCACGTGAAAAGAAGCTGGCTAAAATAGATAAGATTGAAAAGCCGAAACCATTACCGAAGCCTAGATTTTCATTTCAAGTTTCTAACAGACCCGGTAGCTTAATTGTTGAGGTTAGTGAGTTACAGGTGGGTTATGATTACTCATTATTACCACCGATGTCTTTCTCCTTAAAGAGGGGTGAAAAGGTAGCAATTACTGGGCATAACGGAATTGGTAAGTCAACGACTTTAAAGACCATTATGGGTGAGTTGAGACCTTTAGGTGGAGAGATTTCCTTTGGTCAGTATGTAAAGCCTGCTTATTTTGCACAGGAATGGGAAATGAACTCAGCACGAACTCCACTTGAGTATATTTGGGGGCTGCATGAAGATATGACTCAAAAAGAGGTTCGTCAAGCTCTGGCGCGCGCGGGGTTAAGATCTGAGCATATTTTTCAACCTCTTCATTCACTAAGTGGTGGAGAGCAAACGCGGGTAAGATTATGTAAGTTGATTCTAGAAAAAAGTAACTGGTTAATCTTGGACGAACCAACGAACCACTTAGACATTCAAGCGAAAGAATCACTTAAAGATGCACTGAAAAAGTATGAAGGAACCGTCATCCTCGTTTCACATGAGCCAGAATTCTACAAAAACTGGATCACACAAGTTTGGAATATGGAGCAATGGAGGTAGGATTCGACATGTGTTTGTCACACTACGAAGTTTGTCGAATTAGAACGACACAAAAATTCGACAGATTCGACACGGTATGAATTTTGTCGAATCTATGCGAGAGTGCATTTTTGGAATTTCGACAAATGCCTTTCACTGTCAAAATTTGTCGAATAAACGTGGAGAGGAGTAGGGAAATGGAACTACTTGAAAGAGCAATTTCATTGAGAGAAGAGAAGAAGTTTGAGGAAGCACGTGACATTTTACTAAGTCTACACAATCAATACCCGGAAGACCCAAATGTTTCTTACCAGTGTGCATGGGTTCATGACAACATGGGGCTTGAAAGTGAAGCTATTCCTTACTATATTCATGCAATAGAACACGGATTGAATGCTGCGGAGCGAAGAGGGGCTTTACTTGGCCTGGGGAGCACTTACCGGACATTAGGTCTATACACTGAGTCTAAAACCATTTTAGAGCAGGGCTTACTTGAGTATCCAGATGCACAAGAGTTTGCTATTTTTTATGCTATGACTCTTTATAATTTAGGAGAAAGCAAAAAGGCAATGGAGATTTTATTGACTAAGTTGATAGACCTTACTGCAAATCCTGACATTAAAAGATATGAACAAGCTATTCGATTTTACGCGGATAAATTGGATCAAATATGGAAGTAGAAATTAGAATGATAGAGACAAGTAAAGGATGATTTCAAAATGAAAATCGGCAGGATGGTTAGGCAATTATTAGATTCAGAGAGAAGTGATGAACTAGGTGATGGAATAGAACATCGAAGAATAATGGTGAGCGTTTACTACCAGGTAGAGGATAATTGGGAAACGAATCAAATTCCAACTTATTTAGATTTGTTCACACCAAAAGCAGAGGAAGCAGCTAGCATTCTAGCTGAAATGGGAGCAGATGTGAAACACCTTAAACACTTAAGTCTATCTTCTTTTAATAATGCTCCAATATCAGAAAGAACACCACCATTACCTGGGGTAGCGTCAGGAAAATGCGGATTTACAACGCTAAGCACATTTTCGAGACGATTCCCCCATTTTTAACAACGTTAAGAAAATTTCAATGGTCTTAAAGAATCTAACGAGACCATTTTCTCGGAATTAAAATGGTATTCTCCTAGCAAATTAATATGTTCCCAACCTAGAGGCGACATATGGTGCAATAATTCTTCATTAAAACTACTAGCCTGTTTTTGATATTCAACTGCTTTTGTTAGGTGTAAGGTATTCCATATACTGATGGCATTAATGATTATGTTTAAGGCACTGGCCCTTTGCAATTGATGTTGTATAGTCCGTTCCCTAAGCTCACCTTGTTTTCCGAAGAAAATAGCTCTTGCTAATCCATTCATGGCTTCTCCTTTATTCAATCCTCTTTGTATTTTTCTTCTTAATGATTCATCCGATATATAATTCAAAATAAAGATCGTTTTTTCTATTCGGCCCATCTCACGTAAGGCCGAAGCCAAGCTGTTTTGTCTTGAATAGGAACCTAGTTTCCCCATAATAAGGGATGCTGAAACTGTTCCCTCTCTTATAGAATGAGCTAATCGCAAAACATCCTCATAATTTTCTTTAATGACCTTTGTATTTATTTGTCCACGTAAAATGGCTTCTAATTTTGGATATTCACTTGCTTTATCTATTGTAAATAATTTTGAGTCTGATAAATCTCTTATTCTAGGAGCAAATTTAAATCCTAATAAATGAGTCAGTCCGAATATTTGGTCTGTGTAACCGGCCGTGTCTGTATAATGCTCTTCTATATTTAGATCCGTCTCATGGTGCAACAATCCATCCAAAACATGAATCGCATCCCTTGAATTTGTATGAATAATCTTTGTGTAGTAAGAAGAGAATTGATCACTAGTAAAACGGTAGATGGTGGCTCCTTTTCCAGTCCCGTAATGTGGGTTTGCATCTGCATGAAGTGATGAAACACCTAGCTGCATTCTCATACCATCTGACGAGGATGTTGTACCGTCGCCCCAATTGGAGGACAACTGTAATTTATGATGGAAATTTACTAATATGGCTTGGGCTTTATTCATTGCATCTTCATACATACGCCATTGAGATACATTGGCTAGTTGCTTATATGTAAGTCCGGGTGTGGCCTCGGCCATCTTGCTCAAGCCAATATTCATACCCATTCCTAAAAGGGCAGCCATGATAATGATTGTTTCTTCCTTATCTGGTTTTCGATTATTGGAAGCATGAGTGAATTGCTCATGAAATCCTGTTATATGAGCCACATCCATGAGTAAATCAGTTAATTTTATTCTTGGTAGTATCTGATAGAGGCTTGCGCTAAATTTTTTTGCTTCTTCTGGAACATCTTTTTCTAAGCGTGCAAGTGACAGTTTTCCTTTTTCAAGAGAAACTCCATCTAGCTTGTTGAAATTGGCAGCTAACCACTTTAACCTTTCATTAAGGCTTCTAGTTCTCTCTGTTATATAATCTTCAAATGATAAACTAACTGATAATCTCGTATTCCCCTTCGATTGATTCCATGTATCTTCCGAAAACAAATATTCCTCAAAATCCCTATATTGTCTGCTGCCCACAATGGAAACATCTCCTGCCCGAACATGCTCCCGAAGTTCTGTTAAAACAGCCATTTCATAGTAATGACGATTAATTGTTGTACCATCATCCTCGTATAAATGCTTTTTCCATCGTTTTGAAATAAAATCCACAGGTGAGTCGTCAGGCACTTTTCGCTTTCCGGATTCGTTCATTCCTCGGATAATCTCAACAGCCTGTAAAAGTGGCTCATTTGCTTTTGTAGAATGAAATTCCAATACTCTTAATAGCGTTGGCGTATATTTTCTTAGTGAATAAAACCGTTTTTGCAGTAAGTCCAAATAATCATAGTCGGCAGGACGTGCAAGCTCCTGAGCCTCTTCTACTGAAGAGACAAAGGTATTCCATTCAATAACCGATTCTAAAACCTTAAAAACATCTAATTTTTCCTCTTTTGCTTTAATTAATGCTTGTCCGATGTTCGTAAAGTGTATAACTTTCTCATTTAGCTTTTTACCATTTTGTTTCTGGATTTCCTCTTGAGCCTTACGACCTTTTGATAACAAACTAAGTATTTGCCTATCATGAATTTCAAACGCTTTATCCGTTAGCTCCTGAGTAAGTTGTAATAAATAGACGGTTAATATCGAATAACGTTTATTTTCTTGAAAGTCACGGAATGCATACGGCTCGTATCTTGAACCTAAGCGAGACAGCTGCAACAGGCGGTTGCGGTGCAAATGACTAATTTGTACCGTTTCCAATTCCATTCCTCGTATATATTCGAGTCGTTCTATTACTTTTAGAAATGTTTCGGGTGAAGGATGACCCGGTGGTTCCTTTAACCAACCCAATATCGTTTTATTAGATTCAGATGGATGCTGCGAAGTAATAATCTCTTCAAGCTTTTCTTTTTGCTCATTTGTAAGAGATTTACTAACTGTATTAAATAGCTTCTTTTCAGCCATCGCCCTTGCTTCCCACACCATTCTTTCAAGTGTAGTGATAGCAGGCAGTATAATTTTGTTTTTTCTTAGAAAATCTATGCATTCATGCAGTAGATGAATGGGATCACCATTTTCCAAAGCTAATTGATGAAGGTACTTAAATGTCATTCGATATTCACTCAGGGTAAAAGTTACAAAGTCGTATTCACTTCGAATTTCTTTCAAATGATCCCAAAGTGTATTTTCCCTTTGAGGATAATGACCAAGCGAGGATGGACTAGCACCAATCTGTTTCGATATATATTGTATGACCGAATCTGGGATGCTTTTGATATGAGTGTATGGCCAACCGGGATACCGAAGAACAGCTAATTGAACGGCAAACCCTAAACGGTTTTCTTCCCTCCTTCGCTTATTAACTATTTCTAAATCACGTTTGGAAAAAGTGAAGTAGGTCCCCAATATCCATTCATCTTCAGGGATTTGCATAAAAGACTGTCTCTGTTCCGGTGTAAGCAATTCTCTACCTCTCGCAATTTTCATTCAGTATCATCCCATTTCTGTATTTTTCAATTTATTAGTTCAATTATATATCAATAGAGTGTACTCTATTGATACAAGTGTAGTAGACTGATAAAATCATAGTTAAGAGCGTCTCATAAGACTTGTCTCAAAAACGAGGTGATATTTTGCGAAAAATCGGTTATATACGTGTCAGTTCGACTAGCCAAAACCCTTCAAGGCAATTTCAGCAGCTGAACGAAATCGGAATGGATATTATATACGAAGAAAAAGTTTCTGGGGCAACAAAGAAACGTGAGGAACTTCAAAAAATGTTAGAGGATTTACAGGAAGGTGACATTATTTATGTTACAGATTTAACTCGAATCACTCGAAGTACGCAGGACTTGTTTGAATTAATTGATTTAATACGAAGTAAAAAGGCCAGTTTAAAGTCCCTAAAGGATACGTGGTTAGATTTATCAGAAGATAATCCATACAGCCAATTCTTAATTACAGTAATGGCTGGAGTTAATCAGTTAGAGAGAGATCTTATCCGTATGCGTCAACGTGAAGGGATTGAGCTGGCTAAGAAAGAAGGAAAGTTTAAAGGTCGGATAAAGAAATATCATAAAAATCATGCGGGAATGAATTATGCAGTAAAGCTATATAAAGAAGGAAATATGACTGTAAATCAAATTTGTGAAATTACAAATGTGTCTAGGGCTTCATTATATAGAAAGCTATCGGAAGAGAACAAATAGTTCAGTCCTATTCCATTAAAGGGCCAGATTATGAAGTAACCCCTTTAAAGAAAATCAGATCCTTATCCTATGTTTTAAAGGAGATTATGAATTATGTACTTAAAGTCTTATGCAGTTTGGTTATTTTGTTATTAGAATTGGGTACTCCAATTCTTTTTTTATGAATTTTTTTATTCATTCAAATAAACACTTGAATGAATTATTAAAAATGGTTATACTATATTCAAGCAAACACTTGAATGAGATTGAGGTGAGAATATGATTAAGAAAGATACTTGTCAAATTTATTGTTATGACGAAGAAAAGGTCAATCGAATACAAGGTAATTTACAGACAGTAGATATTTCTAGTGTTGCCCAAATGTTAAAAGCTATTGCAGATGAAAATAGAGCAAAAATTACCTATGCTTTGTGTCAAGATGACGAACTGTGTGTGTGTGATATAGCAAATATTATAGGTGTTACGGTTGCAAATGCTTCTCATCATTTACGCTCCCTTCATAAACAGGGGATTGTGAAATTTAGAAAAGAAGGCAAACTGGCATTTTATTCATTAGATGATGAGCATATCAGACAAATTATGATGATTGCATTAGCACATAAGAAAGAGGTGAAGAGCAATGTCTAGTGAGAAAGCAAAACTATCTGAAGAAGAAATGAAAGCCTATCGTGTTCAAGGATTTACTTGTACTAACTGTGCAGCCATTTTTGAAAATAATGTTAAAGAACTTCCCGGTGTTCAGGATGCGAAAGTAAACTTCGGAGCATCCAAAGTTTATGTTAAAGGGACGACAACCATTGAAGAATTAGAAAAAGCAGGAGCATTTGAAAATTTAAAAATTCGAGATGAAAAAGAACAAAGGGTAGAACGAGAACCTTTTTGGAAGCAGAAAGAAAACGCTAAGGTATATATATCAGCCCTTTTACTTGTAGTTAGCTGGTTCTTAGGAGAACAGTATGGTGAGGAGCATGTTCTACCGACAATTGGTTATGCAGCGTCCATTTTAATCGGTGGATATTCGTTATTCATTAAAGGTCTCAAAAATCTAAGTAGATTAAATTTCGATATGAATACGCTTATGACTATTGCCATTATAGGAGCTGCAATCATTGGTGAATGGGGTGAAGGGGCAACCGTTGTTATCCTATTTGCGATTAGTGAAGCATTAGAGCGTTATTCAATGGATAAAGCACGTCAATCTATTGAATCTTTAATGGATATTGCCCCAAAAGAAGCGTTAATTCGACGAGGCAATGAAGAAATGATGATTCATGTTGATGATATTCAAGTTGGAGACATCATGATTGTTAAGCCCGGTCAAAAGTTAGCAATGGATGGAGTAGTGGTTAAAGGTACATCGACATTAAATCAGGCTGCGATTACAGGTGAAAGTGTTCCAGTAATGAAAAACACAGATGATGAAGTATTTGCAGGAACCTTGAATGAAGAAGGGTTACTTGAGGTTAAAGTAACAAAACGAGTTGAAGATACTACTCTTTCAAAAATCATTCACTTGGTAGAAGAAGCTCAAGCAGAACGGGCCCCTTCTCAAGCGTTTGTCGATAAATTTGCTAAATACTATACACCAGCTATTGTGATACTAGCTCTTTTAATTGCGGTAGTTCCACCATTATTTGGGGGAGACTGGAGCCAATGGATTTATCAAGGATTAGCTGTATTAGTGGTTGGTTGTCCTTGTGCCTTAGTAGTCTCAACTCCAGTTGCTGTTGTTACAGCAATAGGAAATGCAGCGAAAAATGGTGTTTTAATTAAAGGTGGTATCCATTTAGAAGAAGCAGGACACTTAAAAGCGATTGCTTTTGATAAAACAGGAACATTAACAAAAGGGATTCCTGCTGTAACAGACATTGTGACATATGGTGGAAATGAAAATGAATTAATGACCATAACAGCAGCCATTGAAAAAGGATCGCAGCATCCACTTGCTTCAGCAATTATGAGAAAAGCAGAAGAAAATGGATCAGACTTTAATGATGTAATGGTTGAAGACTTCCAATCCATTACGGGCAAAGGTGTAAAAGCCAAAGTAAATAACGAAATGTATTATGTCGGAAGCCCAGCACTTTTTGAAGAATTACATGGAAGCATTGAAAGTGATAGAAAACAAAAGATTACAGAAATGCAGATCCAAGGAAAAACCGTGATGGTGCTAGGAACGAAAAAAGAGATTCTTTCGTTAATTGCTGTAGCTGATGAAATTAGGGAAACATCAAAAGAAGTTATCGGAAAATTGAATAATATTGGAATAGAAACAGTAATGCTTACAGGTGATAATCAGAGAACTGCAACTGCAATTGGAAAACAAATTGGTGTTTCTGATATTAGAGCTGATTTACTTCCAGAGGATAAGTTGAATTTCATTAAAGAACTTCGAGAAAAACATCAAAGTGTGGGAATGGTCGGAGATGGCGTGAACGATGCTCCAGCACTTGCAGCATCTACCGTTGGTGTAGCGATGGGTGGTGCTGGAACTGATACAGCTTTAGAAACGGCTGACATCGCATTAATGTCTGATGATTTGAGTAGATTACCATATACAATAAAATTAAGCCGTAAGGCTTTAGCAATCATCAAGCAAAACATTACCTTCTCTTTGGCGATTAAATTAGTGGCATTACTGTTGGTCATGCCCGGTTGGTTAACACTATGGATAGCGATATTTGCTGATATGGGAGCAACTTTACTTGTAACATTAAACAGTTTACGCTTATTGAAAATCAAAGAATAGGTTCTAAAATGGGCTTCAACAATCAGGTGTGATAATTGAAAACAATGTTATGCTTCAATAGGGATATTAACAGGAATAATCATGGAATTACAGTTGCTGTATTAGTAGGGTAAAATTAAAAGGGAAATAACTGATTAAAAGGAGGTTGTCAAAATGGTCATACAATCAAATATGTCACCCAAAGCTATTGCTGAAGTTTGGGAAAGTACAACGGATGTTTTTAAAGAACACAATATTCCACTGACTGAAAAAACTTTAGTTACATTGGTTGAAGCCGATGCATTGACTTCCCTACTTCAAGAACTCAATGCTATTGTTGGAAGTTCAACGGCAACATGTATAGAAGGTGGCTGACAAATGCCATCAAAAAAGGAGTAGGCTACTCCTTTCATCATATATATTTTAATTATACAACTAAAGGACGCTTTAACTGAGCAACGAAAAAAGCCAAATTTCTCAATTGATGTTGAGAAATTTGGCTTTTTAGTATGAGAATTTCCTTAGCGTTGTAAATCCGCATTTTCCTGACGCTACCCCTACCTATACTTATTTTCTCACCTGGTATTGGAGTGGATCGGGATATGTTCCAATATAATATTCAGCGATTGGTAAACGAAGGTTACTTGGTCGTTACAGTTGGGGCAACCTATGATACTTTATTCACTGTTTTTAATGATGGGGAAATGGTATTGCAAAATGAAGCTTTTCGAGAAAGGTCTGAAGGGAACTTTGAATCTTTAAAAAGTCTTGTTGATATTAGAGTAAAGGATTTATCATTCACCCTTAATTGTTTACAAGAATGGAATGTGTCTGACCCTCATTTAAAAGGGAAACTCGACCTAGAAAAAATAGGGGTGATTGGTCACTCGCTTGGCGGTGCTGCCATTTTTGAGCTTGCTAGAAATGATTCAAGAGTTAAGGCAGGGATCATTTTGGATGGAAGCTTACACCTATTATCCTTTGCTCAACAAGTTAAAACTCCATTTTTATTAGTTAGACAGCAACATGCAAGCTATGATGAAATGAGAGAGGTATGGAGTGAAAAAGTGGCAAAGGCTTATAGCATTGGGCAGGAATCATTGTTTCATTGTTTAACTGGGTATAAAAAGTTTGTAAAAGTTCAAGGTGCCGACCACATGTCCTTTACTGATATCCCAGTTTTGTTCAGCCAGGATCAGGAGTCAAGAGAAAGGGGGGAAGACCTACATCAAACGATCAGTGAGTTGACATTTTTCTTTTTTAATGATCATTTAAGCCATACGGGTCAATCTCTCCAAAAACTGATTGAGGCGAATTCCCATAGGGTGTATGAATTAAATGACACTGGGTCTAAAATATAGCAATGAAAAGAGTTGGACTTCTTCCAGCTCTTTTTTTATGCTCTGAATTTGAGCTGGGCCGAGGGAAAACCCTATCATAAATAGATGTGTGCCCCGATTTAAGCGTTCCAAGGATAACCATAGATACTCCAATCAACTGATGCTTGAACAATAGGTTTAAGAAACAACCATTGTTCAAAAAAAGCAGCTCTTATCTATCATTTTGTCAATTCCCTCCCACCAACCACTTGTGTTCAACAGATTGACACAGATTCCCACCTCAGAGTGATTTATGTCACAGATAACCAACCTAACACTTCCTTACAATAAAAGCAGATAACAACGAAAGGGGGAAGTGGCAGTGAATCCAGAAATTAGAAAAACAAATGAAGCCAAAAAAATGAAAGCAAAACTGGAGTCGGATATAGAAAAAAACTTAAAAGGTACCTTCGCTTCTGTTTTACTTTTAGGCGGATTTATTGTTCTTTCATGGGCAGGTGTCTTCTTTCTTTTTCTCAGTAGGACATAGAAGGGGATTCAATATAGGAGGATGGAAACATGCATTTATACAAATATGAAAAAATCTGGTTGATGCTAGGAGGAGGAACACTCATTGTCTTCCTACTCATCATCGGAGTGAGCGCATTTGCAATGGGAATGGCTCCACCGAGTCATCATGAAACATTGGATCCGCAAAAAGTGGATCAAACTGTACCATTTAATGAACCTGGACTTAAACAAATTGGTAAAAACGAATATGAGCTGGTTATGATTTCTCAAGCTTTCTCATTTTCACCTGGGAATATTCAAGTTCCAAAAGGAGCTACTGTTCATTTTATCGTGACAAGTAAAGATGTTGTCCATGGATTCCAAATTGCTGGGACAAACGTAAATATGATGATTACACCTGGACATGTAAACCGTATAACACACACATTCGATGAAACAGGTAGCTTTTTAATCTTATGTAATGAATACTGTGGGGTTGGCCATCAGGCGATGAGTACAACCATTGAGGTGATGTAGATGAAAAACGATTTATCGGTCGTGAATCGACTGGATGCCAAACTAAGTTTAGCCCATATATGGGTTGCCTTTGTAGCCTTGTTTTTAGGGGCAGTTGCAGGTTTGCTTCAAACATTAGTAAGAAGTGGAACGGTAACACTCCCTGCTGGAATAGGATACTATCAATTACTTACAGCACATGGTGTGTTACTCGCTCTTGTTTTTACAACGTACTTTATCGTAGGCTTTCTGTTCGCTGGAGTAAGTAGAACAACAGGAGCAATGAACTCTGCTTCTAGACGTTTAGGGTGGATCGGATTCATTACAATGACAGTAGGAACGATCATTACCACCATAATGATTCTCCTAAATGAAGCAACAGTTCTATATACATTCTATGCTCCTTTAAAAGCTTCACCATGGTTCTATATTGGCTTAGCGCTAGTCATTGTTGGGAGCTGGATTAGTGGAGTTAGTATTTTTAGACAATATTTTGTTTGGAAAAAAGAAAACAAAGGGAAGCTTTCTCCATTATTTGCCTTTATGGCTGTTGTAACGATGCTACTATGGTTGATTGCAACACTGGGAGTAGCTGCAACCGTTTTAATTCAATTTATTCCTTGGTCATTCGGCTGGGTGGAAACCATTGATATTTTAGTTAGCCGAACACTCTTCTGGTATTTCGGTCATCCACTGGTTTATTTTTGGCTATTACCTGCTTATATTTGCTGGTATGTCATCATTCCGAAAATTATAGGTGGAAAAATCTTTAGTGATTCATTAGCAAGATTAGCTTTTATTCTATTACTATTATTCTCAATTCCAGTAGGGTTTCATCACCAACTATTAGAATCAGGAATCTCTCCATTCTGGAAATACCTACAGGTTGTTTTAACCTTTATGGTTATCGTTCCTTCACTTATGACTGCCTTTTCTTTATTTGCAACCTTTGAGTTGGCAGGTCGTGAAAAAGGAGCGAAACGATTATTCGGATGGTTTAGAATGCTGCCATGGAAAGATGTCCGTTTCTTTGCACCTGTAATGGGTATGTTTGTTTTCATCCCAGCTGGTGCAGGGGGAGTAATCAATGCTAGTAACCAATTAAACCAGGTGGTTCATAACACACTCTGGGTAACAGGACACTTCCATTTAACCGTTGCAACATCTGTTGCCTTAACGTTCTTTGGAATTGCATACTGGTTAGTCCCTCATCTTACTGGAAGGACACTTACAGCTAAGATGAACAAACTAGGAATTGTTCAAACAATCCTTTGGTTAGTCGGTATGTTCTTTATGTCAGGATCCATGCACACAGTTGGATTATTTGGTGCACCAAGACGTACGGCTTATACAACATATGGAGATCATCCTGATGCATTAGGATGGATTCCTTATCAGGTAGCTATGGCAATCGGAGGAACCATTCTCTTTGTTGCGATTCTACTTCTAATCTATATTTTTGTAAAACTTGTCTTCTTTGCACCAAAAGGCGTTGAAGAGTTCCCAGTTGGTGAAGTCGGGGACCCTGCAGAGGTAACACCAAAGATTCTTGAGAATTGGAAGGTTTGGATTGGTATTACGGTAGCGTTGATTCTATTCGCTTATACATTACCAATGTTTGATATGATTCAGCATGGCCCACCTGGTTCACCAGGCTTCAGACTCTGGTAGTACAGATTTTTAATATAAAAAATATAAACTTTGGAGGAATTTATAATGAAAAAAGCATTATTAGCAATGTTAACTCTATTTGTAATGGTAGTTGCAACAGCATGTGGAGGTAATGATGACGCTGCAGGTAGTGGAGATAGCGGACCTGCTAATACGGTAACTTTAGAAGCATCTAACTGGGAGTTTGATAAGGAAGAATACACTGTTCCGGCTGGTAAAGTAACTCTAGATCTAAAAAATGTTGATGGGTACCATGGAATCACTGTAGATGGAACAGACATCAAAATTGATGGTGACGGAAAAGCAACAGCCAATTTAAAAGCTGGTGAATACACAATTCGTTGTAGCATTATTTGTGGTGAAGGACACACAGAAATGGTAGCTACTCTAATCGTTCAGTAATTGCATAAATTATTCGACAAGAACCGGGGCGTGAAAGGTACGCCCCGGTCTTTTGTCATATTTTCTTGTTGGTATATGATATGATAGGATGTAGGAAAGGATTGGTTACAGCTTAGAAAGGAGAAGCTAAATGAAGTATTTGAAAACATTCGTATTTGCTTTTTTCATGGTACTGTTACTGGCGGGTTGTCAGGGTGCTGATAATCAAGTGCAAGAGCAGCCAGAAGATCAAAATCAAACCCAAGGGACTTCACCTGAAGAAGATCAAAATACCGAAGATGAAGATAGTGATGACGGAGAAGTTGAAACAGCAAACGAAGATGAACAAAATAAAGAAACTCAATTCATCGAAGCAAAAGCAATTGAACTATACCCCCGATCTTTATTTGATCAAACAGAGTTTGATATTGATCAGGATGGCGAGGAAGAAATCATTGAAATGTACGTGAATGCCGATAAGGATGAAGAAGGAACGTACATGTGGGATGATGGGCAGGATTGGCTTCTCGTTGTCAAAGATGGGGACAAGACATATCCACTTTTTGAAGGATGGGTTCAATTAGGTAGCTTGCAATTTTGGTTGCTCGAAGCTAATGAAAAGCCTATGCTAATACTATTAAAAACAGGGACAGCTGAATTCCACTTACAGACATTTACATATGATAAGGAAAAAGATGGGTTTGTCCAAGAATCCTACTTTAATCCTGAAAACGTAAACTTTTGGTTTAGTTCCAAATAAATAAAAAACAACCTCCTTGACTATGCATCTTGGGGGTTGTTTTTTGTATCATTGTATTTCATATACTGATTACTTTTTCAGATGGTCTATTTCGTACACTTTCAGATTCGTGTATATGGTCTCAAGTAAAGGAGATGTCATTTCCCCTCTAACGGCTTTCTCGTAGAAGTAACCTTGAAGGTGGTCCGCTTCAACAGGAAATCCTTTTTCCATATCTCTTTGCATGGAAGACTTCATGTCATATCCGACTTGCTTTAGTTTTTCTAATGTTTCTTTATCAACGGATGGAGAAACAGGAGCTTCGAGTCTTTTTGCGATTGAAACCACTTCTTTAATAAAACCCCGTAATAAAGACATTCCTCCTGAGGCTTCACGAATTGGACCTATCGGTGATCTAGTTAAGGTGGTAACACCGGATAATGTTGTAATAAATATGTATTTATGCCACATATCTTGCAGTATATTTTCACTTAGGCGGAACCCTGCTTTTGCCCCCTTAAAAGTTTCTTCTAACACATTGATTCTATCTGTTCTATCTCCAGAGAACTCTCCAAAAACTAAGTCGTGTATGGCACTCTTTTGAAGAATTTTTCCTGTTTCATCTAAAGTGGCCTCAACGAAACAAAGTCCACCAATAACATGATTTGCACCAAATTTATTTCGCAGAATGTCTATATGTGCAATTCCATTTAGTAAAGGTAGAATCATAGTGTTATCCCCGACAAAAGGAGATAGGTCTTCTAAAACAGCTTCCAATTGATAGGCTTTGGTCGAAACTAAAATAACATCAAAAGGACCAGCATGGTCACCAGCTACAATTGTTTGTGGGGTAACCTCTATATCACCATGAACACTTTCAATTCTTAAGCCTGTATTTTCCAGCTGTTGTTTCCGTCTTTCACGAACCAGGAACGTAACATCAACTCCATTCTCTATTAGGCGACCTCCGAAGTAACCACCAACTGCACCTGCACCGACAACCAATATTTTCATTGTTTTATCCCTCATTTCAGTCTTTTCTATAAGTCTAATAGAATTTTTTGAAACAGTCATGTTAAAGGTTTTGAATTTACAAAAAATTCTTTTATTGCTGTTGACAATATCGTAATTTGATTTAGTATTTAAAGTGAGTAATCACTCACATATTTAGATTCTAACTAAAAGGAGGAATCACTCAAATGTCCAAAACTATAGTAGTAAAAAATGTAAGTAAAAAATATGGAAAAAAGACAGTATTGAAGGATATTCAATTGTCCATAGACTCTGGTCAAATTTACGGCTTTATAGGTCCTTCAGGTGCTGGAAAAACCACTTTAGTAAAGATGATGGTTGGAATGGAGAAACCAGATCAAGGCTCAATTTATGTCTTGAATCAAAAAATGCCGAATCTAGAGCTATTGCAAAGGATTGGTTATATGGCTCAATCCGATGCTCTGTACAGCGAACTAACTGGTAAAGAGAATCTGAGCTTTTTTGCCAACCTCTATAAATTGAAAAAGGGGGAAAGAGAAGAAAGACTTTCTTATGCTTCTGACCTAGTAAATTTAGTTGATGATTTAAATACAAAAGTTTCTGCCTATTCAGGTGGGATGAAGCGAAGACTATCATTAGCTATTGCGCTTATACAGGATCCTAAAATCCTCATACTTGATGAACCAACAGTGGGCATCGATCCAGAACTAAGACTCAATATATGGAGAGAGTTGGTACGCCTAAAAGAAGCAGGAAAAACCATTATTGTAACAACCCATGTAATGGATGAGGCTGAAAAGTGCGATTGTATTGCAATGGTTCGAGATGGAACAATCATTACAAGTGGCTCACCTCAGAAGTTAAAAGAATACTATGAAGCTAATAGTTTTGATGAGGTATTTTTACATGCAGGGAGGGTTCAACAATATGAGAACAATAGCATTAATTAAACGAATATTTATCCAAATGTTACGTGAAAAAAGGACATTAGCTTTATTGTTTGTTGCCCCTCTATTTATTTTATCTCTAATGTATATCCTCTTTAACGGTGAAGAAGTTGAACCTAAAATTGGGGTGATTGGGATTGATAAATCACTTCATAATCAGTTGATTCAATCAGGTTTACAATTAGAGGAGTATACTGTAGGATCAGATGTTTCAGATCTTGTGCTAGAAGAAGATTTAGATGGGATTCTACAGGAAAATCAAAGTCGATATGAGTTAACTTTACTAAATAGCGATCCTACTAAATCGAAATCTATCCAGATGAGGGTTAATCAAGTAATGGCTGCAAATGCTCAACTCGAAATAATGAAAGAAATAGGGACAGATTGGAAGAAGTCACCTCAGGTAGAACTGAATACTGCCTTTATTTATGGAAATCAGGAAACATCTTTTTTTGATGTGTTAAGCCCAATTTTAGTAGGGTTTTTTGTATTCTTTTTTGTGTTTTTAATCTCAGGAATTGGCTTGTTAAAAGAACGTACCACTGGTACATTAGAGCGTTTATTGTCCACGCCCGTTCGTAGGGGAGAGCTTGTGGCAGCTTACTTAATAGGCTATGGAATATTTGCAGTCATCCAAACCTTCCTTGTGGTCTTTTACTCCATTATGGTATTAGATATGGTTCTGGTTGGATCAATTTGGCTGGTCATTATCGTTAACCTAATCTTGGCCTTGGTTGCCCTTTCTTTAGGAACATTCTTATCCGCTTTTGCTGCATCAGAATTTCAAATGATGCAATTTATACCCGTTATAATTGTCCCTCAATTATTTTTTTCTGGTATTTTTCCACTCGATGGAATGGCTGATTGGTTACAGGCATTAGCCAAAGTAATGCCGATTTACTATGCTGCAGATGCATTAACAGGCATTATGTATAAAGGGTATGGGGTATTCGAAATAGGAGAAAACCTGTTAGTACTAGTTGTATTTGCACTGATTTTTATTTTACTAAATATAGCCGTATTAAAAAGATATCGTTCATTATAATAAAGAAAGTTTATGAAGGAAGTGGTTTTCATTGTCTAATCACAGTATTTTAGATGCTCTAATCGCTCAGACTAAAATTTCAAAGAAACAGACAGATAAGCAGCAAAAAATAGTTGAGACAGCGGTTAAAATCTTTGCTGAAAAGGGTTACGCGAATACCTCAACTAGTGAAATTGCGAAAGATGCTGGTGTTGCAGAAGGAACGATATTTCGCCATTATGGGACAAAAGATAATTTACTTCTGTCTGTTATTCTGCCATTTATAAAAGAATCTATGCCTACGATGGCAGAATCAGTATTTAATGAGATTTTGAATAAAGATATTGCATCCTTCGAAGAATTTCTAAGAGCTTTACTTAGAAATAGATTGCAGTTCATAAAAGATAATAAGGAAATCTTTCAAATCGTTGTAAAGGAATTTTTATATAATGAGGGATTAAGAAATGAGTTATCTCCTTATTTCACCAAGAACATCGTTGGTCGGATGCACAAGATGATTGAAGAATTCAAAGAGCGAGGAGAATTAGTAAATCTGCCGAATGAGGCCATTGCTAAAATGATTTTCACTGTTATTGGGGGCTATTTTATATCGAGATTTGTTTTGTGGCAGAACCAACCTGATACAAACGAAGAAGCAGAAGTCGAAAATATTATTCAGTTTATTATGAATGGAATCACAAATAAAAGCCAGGGAAACTAATTTCTCTGGCTTTTTACGTGTATATGAAACCCTATTTTTGTAAAGATATATGAGGTAGCCTAATAGAAAAGAGAGGCAAAAATTGCCTCCCGTAATCAACCGATGGATGTAGATGTAAAGCAGAATACTCTTTAAGCAAAATTAGGCATTCTAACTAAACCACGAAAAGTATGGCCTATTTTATTCACAAAGAATGCTGCTTTGATACCAAATCTAATAAAAGCAAGGATTAAGCTAAAAAGAATATTCAACGTAAATCCCCCCACTTAGGTTTGTAGTGTTTTGATAAACACTACTTATAGTGTTGTACTTAATAGTCATTTTATAACGGTGTGTAGAGGAAAGATAATACCAGTTTACTTATTTTTTGGTTTTTTTCACTATTTCTTCTCGATCTAAAGCTTGTGGTGGTTCTTCTAACCATTTGTGTTTAATCAAAATATCTATTCCGTCTTTTGCATATAAAGCAATTTCAGCAGATAGACGTTGGTAAGTGATTGCTAGATCAAATCTCATACTTGCCGTAGAGGCAGTAGAATAATTTCCTTGTCCAGTGGCACTTAATACGGACATTAAGAACATCATGAGTCGATCTGAAAACACTGAAGAACTATTATCTGTCACAAAACCATTTGATCCCATTGGGGGGTTAATAGCAGATTCCCTAAAGATATCTGAAAAAACCTTTACGTGTTTAGCAGAGATTTCCTTCCCACGTTTCATATATGCTTTAATTTCTTTTGATGTGGTGGTTTGGGCAAATGCTGTACAAATCATTTCTCCAACTATATTTGTCTTTATATTTTCAAAAAGGTGAACAATTTCTACCGTATTAAGGACTCTTTTATAAAATGGGCTCAAGTATTTTTTTCCCTCAATATATTCTACTTCATTCTGAACATCGATTTGTGGAGATCTTACAAATAAACCTTTTTCAAGAGCAACATCAACACACATATTAAATAATTGAATGGTGTCGATAGAAGTCTTTGAAAAAAATTCACGGATATCTTTTCTAGAGGAGATACCTAGTGATAAGCCATGTGCAGCTGATCCTGCTTTTCCCATATTTTCTATAAAAGTGAGCATAAACGGGTCCAAAAATAACTTAGGAGCGTCGAGATTCACATCATTTTCGTTAAAGCCATTCGGAATTGGTAGTTGCTCATCGCGGAAGATTGCCTTGACATCTTCCGTGACGTATTCTGCAATTCGTAATGCTTCCTTAACGACTGATTTAATATCTCCATCTTCCGCAGTCTGATAAAAATACCGCAAAATTTGAATGGACATACTATTTTGTATGTATTGAGTCCAAAGCATCCCGATTTCACTTGCTGTTAGATTTACATTGTTCACGAAAATCTGCCCCTTTTATGTATGCTGCTTTCAGTTTTTCACATTCGTTTTCTTTTTATGTGAAAAAGGGGAATTGAAAGAGTATTGGGAGTTAGGGGAAAGATTGTCCAACTTCATGCATATACATATGTCAGCCTCTTTTGTTCATTTGAACATAAGTTAAAAAGCTTAGGAGACGATTTGAATGATGCTGGCATTAATAATCATTTTTTTATTAGTTCTATTTTTACCATTGGTTTCAACTAAAATTGAGAAAAACTTAGAGCTTTTTTTATTTGTTATGGGAATTAGTGCTGCTACTTTTAGTGGGGTTTTTGAAAGTATACTATTTGTAGAAGCCACAATAGCACCCGTAAAAATTTCTTTAGCTGTTTTATTGGCAGGACTGTTGTTTAAATGGTTACACACACCATTGAAGCAGGGAATCGTGGGTATTAGTCAAAAACTACCATTCAGGTTATTTATAGCACTCTCTGTTGTTTTGTTAGGGTTACTCTCAAGCATTATTACGGCCATTATTGCAGCTCTTGTGTTGGTCTTAATGGTGTCATCTTTATCTCTGGACAAGAAGGCAGAAATTCGTTTTGTCATATTAGCATGTTTCTCAATCGGTTTAGGTGCATCCTTAACACCCATCGGTGAACCTCTTTCAACAATCGCCATTCATAAGCTAAAAGGGGATTTCTTTCTTCTTATCCAACTAATCGGACCAGAGGTTCTGGCATCTATTATAATTTTTGCGATTGTTGCAGCTATTATGGTCCCTAAACCACAGTCAAAACAATCAATTCTAAAAAAAGAAACCAACACAGAGACGTATGATGAAATTATTAACAGAACACTGAAAATATACTTCTTTGTGATGGGATTAACACTACTAGGTGCGGGGTTTGAACCTCTTATCCAAGAGTACTTCATCGGATATCCCCCTGAAGTCCTTTATTGGATTAACATGATTTCAGCAGTGTTAGATAATGCGACTTTAACGGCTACCGAAATTAGTCCAATGATGGATGACGTAACAGTAAGGGCTATTTTGTTAGGTCTACTTATAAGTGGAGGAATGCTAATTCCAGGTAATATTCCAAACATTATTGCGGCAGGAAAGTTAGAAATAACAAGTAAAGAATGGGCAAAATTTGGTGTACCCGTTGGTTTGATTATGATGGCAGTATATTATGTGGTGAGCTTTTTAATTGTACCTTCGTGAAAAACTTTTTTTCTTTACATAGAATTTTATTACTAGGAAATCCTATAAAAATATGAAAGGAAGATAATACAAGAGATGTGATGTTCAGTGCCACATTATGTTTGGTATGGATTATTGGCCTTATTTAGTATAAGCCTTTTTACCTATACCTTAATTAAAGTAAAAAAGAGAAAGGTATTGGTCTTATACACATTTTTAGCAGGAATCACATATTTGTTAGAATATGTGATTCTAGTCTTTTTTAATAGTTATGTTTATTATCCTGAAATACTAAAAAATCAATACTTGGATAGCATATTGGGGTCCATATCCTCAAATGCCATAGCTGTCCCAATGACAGGAACCTATATTGGAGCTTTTAGACTCGGCTGGAAATGGGTTCTTATTTGTACCGGGATTATAATTGCTATCGAGGAATGGTTTCTTCACATCGACATTTATTCTCATAATTGGTGGAAAACATATTTAACTGCGATCGGACTCATTATATTTTTTAATATTGCGAAGAGATGGTACTCACTACTACTGAATAATAATTTTGCGTGGACACGTTATATCAGTTTGTATTTTACTTGTGTCTTAATCCAAGCTTCACTTGTTTTTTTCATATACACATTCTGGGGCCCTTATCATTATGAAGTGGAATGGTTTAGTCATAATACGAGGGATCATATTGCTTTTGCGACTGCCTATATATTTGTTTTATCCTTTGTTTTAACTTACCTTGCATATCATCAAATGAAATGGATTTGGAGGATTGTTACTATATTATTAACGATTCCCATCAACGGAATACTTTTGAAAATTGGAATATTACATATGTCTAAAGATTGGTCACTATGGCATTTCTTTTTCCTTCGTGTGTTGATATTGGCTATTCTAGTTGGCTTTAACAATTATGTGTTTGGTAACTCCAAGCGTAATTATTAGGGATGAAAGAGGTGGAAAAATTCCACCTTTATTTTTTTGAAAAGAAGTCCATCTTATGAACTACTTATCCGGAGGACCCTAGGACAATGGAATGAATTACTTGATGTTGTAAAGGGAAAATGCTGGAAAGGTAGAAAGAAGAAGGTAGATACTTACATAGTTTCCACTACTCCAAGAAAAGAAAAAAAGGAGGATACCGTATTTACTTCAAAAATTTCTAAATCGAGGGAGGAGTTATAATTGAGGCTAAAAAGATGGATACATATATTAATAGTATGGTTACTAGTATTGGTACCTTTTTCTTCTAGTAGCATAGTTGGGGCCAATGGTAATCCAATCTCTGAATCTCGGGCATCTTCGAACCAAGCTGAACCTATCATTACGGTCGGCCCAGCTGGACCAACTTTAGTTTCTAATATAGAAACAACAACCATTGGTCCTGGAATGGAGTTAAGTCATTTTGAAAGATTTGATGCTAGAGGATGGATTAATGGAGAAGTGATGACAGTGGAGCTGTCAAATGATCAGATTACAACTAATTTACTTTATCCTGGAACGATTACTTCAGCACAACCTCTATCACAACTGGCGCTATCATCGGGTGCAATTGCCGGAGTCAACGGAGATTTTTTTGATATCAATAATACGAAGGCTCCATTAGGAACGATGATTCAAGATGGCAAATTATTAAAAGGGCCACAAGGGTCACACACCCTGACTGCTGGAGTAGATGAACTTGGAATTGGAAGAGTTACGAATATATTCTTAGAAGGTACGGTACAGTTGCCTTCTGGAAATGTGCCTCTGTCTGCTCTCAATCAATCTAGTATTCCAGCAAACGGAATAGGCTTATATACATCAGCTTGGGGAGAAGCACCAAGATCCTCTGGCGGAAATAATGTTTATGAAGTAGTAGTACAAGAAGGTAAAGTGACTGATGTTTCAAATGAAATTGGACAGGGTCATATTGCAGAAAATAGCTATGTTTTAGTAGGAAGAGGTGCTGCAGCCACTTCTCTTAAAGAAGTATCAGTGGGTGATTCCGTAACGATTGATTATAAACCTCGTTACGATAATGAAGGAATGATGAAGTTCGCTGTCGGAGGAAACGTGCAGTTAGTTAAAGATGGAGAGATCCCAGCTAATCTCGATGATTCTACGACAGCTCCACGTACAGCAGTTGGATTTTCAGACGACGGCCAAACGATGATTCTCGCATTAGTCGATGGTCGTCAGACAGACAGTAGGGGAATGACGATTAAAGAAATGGCTGAACTAATGAAAGAATATGGGGCATTTAACGCTCTTAATATCGATGGTGGGGGTTCTTCAACAATGGTTGCAAGAATGCCAGGGAGTGAGAATGTTTCAGTGGTTAACGAACCTTCAGATGGTTCAGAGCGCTCTGTTCCAAACGGAATAGGAGTATTTGCGAAAGCAGGTAGTGGAATGTTAACAGGTTTTACTGTTGGACCTATTTCAAAACACGAACATAGTCATAAAGTTTTTCCAGGCTTGACCAGAACTTTTGAAGGTCTTGGATACGATGAAAACTACTACCCAGTCGAAGTGGGTAATATTTCATGGCAGGTCATTCCTGGAGATGTAGGTACGTTTGATGATAGTGGAGTTTTTCAGGGGAAAAAAGCTGGTTCAGCTGTAGCAGAGGCACAGGTTCAAGCCGCAAAAGGAACTAGTCCTATTACTGTACTTGGTGAACTAGATCGAATGGAAGCTACAGAATCTTACCTAGGACTAGAAATGGAGAGAAACACAAGTTTTTCTGTTATTGGATATGACAAAGAAGGCTATTCAGCCCCTATCGAAGCTCGTGACATAGAAACAAGCTATGATAAAGGCGTAATTGACCTTATTGAAAATAAGGATGGAAGCTTTACTGTTGTGCCTAAGCAAGATGGTGGTTCGACTTTAATTACGATGAAAGTATTAGAGGAAGCACTACAAGTACCCGTAACCATAGGTTTGTCTTCAGTTCAAGTTGAAGACTTTGAAGACATCACAAACTGGAGTTTTGTGAAATGGCCACCAGAAGTGGGAGCTACAATTGATATCGTTGAAGGTAGAGAAGGAAATGGACTTCAACTTTCTTACGATTTCTCAACTACAACTGCTTCACGAGCGGCCTATATTCAAGCATCTCCACGTTTAGAATTACCTGGAGATGTACAAAAGGTTGGTGTTTGGGTAAAAGGAGATGGCAATGGTGCGTGGTTAAGAACTGTTATAACAGATGCCTCTAATACAAATTACACATTAACCCTTGCAGATGAGGTCAATTGGACAGGGTGGAAATATGTCGAGACTTCATTACCTGAAGGCATACGATATCCAGTTCAGATGTATCGAATTTACCCAGTTGAAACGGATCGAAATGAACAATATACAGGACAACTTGTATTTGATCAATTAACAGTTAAAGTACCACCAGCTGTTACGATCCCTGAGCGAAAAGAGGAAACCCCAGACCCTATTGTTATTCAGAATCAAGTTATTGGGAAAGATAGATGGACTTTTGCTGTATTAGCCGATAGTCAATTTGTCGCAAAATCGCCAAATGGAAAAGAAGCGCAGCTAGCCAGGGAGTCACTTCGTCAAATTGTTGCATCTAACCCGGACTTCCTTGTGATTAATGGTGATTTAGTAGACACTGGTTGGAAAGAGGATTTTGAATTTGCCAAACAAGTCCTTGAAGAAGAAGTAGGAGATGCTTTTCCTATTTACTATATTCCGGGTAACCATGAAATTGTAGGATCAGGATCTCTAGATAATTTTCTAGATGTATTTGAAAATAATCGATATAGCTTCGATCATAAAGGTACAAGATTCTTGTTGTTAGATTCATCAACAGGAAGTTTTAGAACAAGTGACTTTGAACAGCTAATTGAACTGCAGTCAGCCTTACATGATGCCAAAACAAATCCTAAGATTAATAATGTAGTTGTTATTGGTCATCATCCGACGCGAGATCCGCTTCCTACGAAAAATAGTCAGCTATCAGATCGAAAAGAAGCTGAACTCCTAGAAAAGTGGTTAACTGAGTTCAAAGAAGAATCAGGCGGAAAAGGAGTTTTATATATTAGTGGACATGCACATGCGGTCCATTTAGAACGAGTTGAAGGGGTTCCTTATATGGTCGTTGGGTCAGCAGGTAAAACTCCTTATGGTTCTGCTGATGATGGAGGCTTTTATGCTTGGACTATGTTTGGGGTTGACCCGACTCCATTCCCTGAACGGGCTTCTGAAAACGGAGATGGACCGTCTGAAAAAAGTCAATGGATTCAAGCTGAAATTCGGCCTATTCTTGAATCCATTACATTACATGCTCCGGCAACACTAACAGTAGGTGGAACAGATACATTACGCGCGACAGGACACCAAGCCGGTAATCTTGAATTTCCATTAGGCTATCCAGCCTCCTTTATTTGGCAAGGAAGTGATAATGTCTTTATTGGTACTGGGGCAGAATTAGATCGAGCGAAAAAATCAGGAAAATTTAGTGCCGTTTTTAACACCAAAACAAATGAGTTAGAAGCTATTGCTCCTGATACGATTACCATAAAGCTTTTGAGTAATAATGTATTAGTAGAAAAAGAGATTCGGATACAGTAGATTCTATTTAGACCTCCTTTATTGGGGGTCTTTTATTTTCGTCTTTAAACACGAGGTTCTTTTCTATATAATAAAATTATAGTTTCGGTTTCCGAAATATTAGTTATTAAGAATCGAAAGGAGAATGTACACATGAAGACAAACGCTAAAGGTACTTTAACTCGGTCGGAAGTTCCAGAAGAACAGACATGGAACTTACGTGATTTATTTGACACAAAAGAAGATTGGGAAGCTGAGCTTAAGTCTATTCAAAATGACCTCACAGCGGTAACTCAATATAAAGGGCAACTAGGTGAGGGAGCTGAACAATTACATAGATGTTTAGTTGCTAAAGATCAGTTAAGCAGGCGAGTTACGCGTGTAATGACGTATGCTAGTTTACGTCAGTCAGAAGATGGTACGAACCCAGAAAATCAAGCTAATTCTGCAAAGGTTTCTTCATTGTTATCTTTGGTTAATGCTAGTACGTCTTTTATTAACTCAGAAATACTTGGATTAAGTGAAGAAACGATTCGTCAATTCATTGGAAAAGAAAAGGGGCTAAAAGATTTTAGTAAGGTACTATTCGATTTATTAGAAACAAAACCACATCGATTATCACCAGAAGCAGAAGAAGTACTAGCTTCTTTTAGTGAAGTACATAACGCGCCTTATATGATATATGAGAGAAGTAAAACCTCTGATATGAAGTTTTCGTCTTTCACGACAGATGATGGGGAAGAACATCCATTAACATTTAACAATTTTGCTAAATATGAAGGGTCAGCTAATACAGAATTGCGGAGAAAAGCCTATGATTCCTTTACTAAAACCTTGAATCAATATAAACATACGTATGCAGCTACTTACGCAACAGAAGTAAAGAAGCAGGTTATAGAAGCACGCCTACGTAACTATGATTCTGTCACAGATATGTTACTACATGACCAACAAGTAACAAAGGAAATGTACCATAACCAATTAGATACCATACAGCAAGAATTAGCCCCCCATATGCGTCGATTAGCTCAACTAAAGAAGCGTGTTTTGGGACTAGAGAAGATGAATTTCTGCGATTTAAAAGCTCCATTAGATCCTGAATATAATCCAGAAATTACATATGAGGAAGCTTCCAAACTTGTATTAGAATCCCTGGAAGTTATGGGTCCAGAGTATATCGAAATCATGGAGCAAGGAATCCATAACCGTTGGGTTGATTTAGCTGACAACATCGGGAAAAGGTCCGGTGCCTTCTGTTCAAGCCCTTATGGTGTGCATCCGTACATTCTTATGACTTGGACAAATTCAATGAGGAACACGTATACACTAGCACATGAGCTTGGACATGCAGGTCACTTTGCGCTAGCTGGTCGTAATCAAATATTATCAAATACTCGTCCTTCGAGATACTTTGTAGAAGCACCATCTACAATGAATGAGCGATTATTAAGTCAGCATATCCTTTCAAAATCAAATGATGACCGTATGCGTCGTTGGGTTATTTTGGAGTCATTAGGAACGTATTATCACAACTTTGTTACTCATATTTTGGAGGGTGAACTGCAACGAAGAGTTTATGATCTTGCAGAAAAAGGGACACCAATCACAGCGAAGCTTCTTTGTGAACAAAAAATAGAATTATTATCAAACTTCTGGGGAGATGCAGTAGAGATTGATGAAGGTGCTGGACTTACTTGGATGCGTCAGCCTCACTATTATATGGGACTTTACCCATATACCTATTCAGCGGGTCTAACTGCTTCAACGGCAGCTGCACAAATGATAGAAGAAGAGGGACAGCCAGCTGTTGATCGTTGGTTAGCCGCATTAAAAGCTGGAGGAACATTAAAACCACTTGAGTTAATGCAACTTGCAGGGGTCGATATGTCTACGCCTGAACCAATTCAAAAAGCTGTGGCTTATGTTGGGTTATTAGTCGATGAATTGGAGAAGAGTTTTTCATAGTTTATTCAACCAGTGGGGGGCTCTGAGTCCTCCTACTTACGGTCTTGTTAAATAGGAGTCTATATGAAAAAAAGTCATAGTATTTCGACACATAATATCCGCATTATGTTTTGGGTAAGTTTTTTTGGGACCATTAACTTTATTGCCCCCGTATTAACACTGTTTTACTTGGGAAGAGGACTGGAAGCTATTCATATCCTTTGGCTTCAAATTTTCTGGAGCGGGGCAGTGCTTCTTGGTGAGGTGCCAGGAGGTGTTGTAGCCGATCGATATGGGGCCAAGACCTCTTTTTTGATTGGGGTCATCATAAAGATTATCAGTATTACAATACTAATTTTTGCTTATGAACCATGGCTCTTTTTCTTATTTAGTGCTCTAAATGGATTGTCTGTCACATTTTTCTCCGGTGCGAATGAAGCATTAGTATATGAATCATTAAAACAAGATAATGAACATCATCGAATGGATCGAGCAATGGGAAAAATACAGTCAGCAGGTTTTGTGTCCATGATTCTAGCTGTTGTATTTGGTGCATTTTTAGCTAAGGACTTAAAGGATGAACAATTCATTTTTTTAATAGTGCTTGGATTAGTTTTTCATGTTGCAGAGTTTTTCCTTATTTTCTTGTTGAAAGATCCAATGAATACTGGAGTAGATCGAGAAAATCCCTTTACTCAAGTAAAATCTGGTATAAAGGCGATACGAAAAGAGCCTACGCTTTTGCTCTTATTTCTAAATTTTACATTGGTGTTTATACCTGCTGACTCTGTTTACGAAGCCTTTAACCAACCAATCTTTGTTCATGCAGGTCTTCCCGTTGTCTTTATAGGAGTTTTATATGCATTAGCAGCAATTGGTGGTTTTATAGTTTCACAATCTGTAGGGTGGTTTTCGAGTAGGTTTACAAGAAAATTCCTTATGGGGATTACAGGTATACTCGCATCTTTTGGATTATTATTGTCTGCTTTATTCGGGGAGTCACTTTGGATTGTCATGGGAGCCTTTTTTGTCCTACGCTTTGGACAAGCGATCAGGGGACCTATTTATTCACAGTTAAAGAATGATTTAATTCCGTCTGAGGTACGGGCAACCACATTATCGCTCATATCTGTTCTTGATTCGGCATTCGATCTTATTTTATTCGGGCTATTGTCTGTAGTAGCCATCAATGGTTTAAATGGTATTTTAATTGCAAGTAGTGTCATTGCTTTGATTGGAACTCTAATTCCATTACAAGTTAGAAAGAGAAGGGTCGAAGTGAAGAAAAGTGCTGTGATGTAAAAGTGGCTGTCAAAAGTGGTTCCTTTTCATTTGGATTAATCGACTAAGTGTAGACACTAAAAAGACTGGTCACTTTTTTATTAGCCGGACATACGTTCCGTTATTTTTATGAAATGCCGGTTTTCGAGCTCCAAGCGGACACAGGATCCGTTATTAGACTATTTTGAGGATTATTTCCGGTAATTTTAGGCAAATAGCGGAATCTCTGTCCGGCAAAAACTTAAAAAGCCACTATTTGTAGCAAATAACGGATCGTATGTCCACTTAAGTTTTCCGGCGGACACACAATCCGTTATTTTTATGAAATGCCGGTTTTCGAAGTTTAAACGGACCCTGGTTCCGCTATACTTCTTGTACGCTTGATTTTCCTAACACAGCAAAATATAGAATGAGTGAGATGGAAACGGACATTGCTGCAGCCATATAAATCGTGCTGTAGCTAAACCAGTAGGCAATTTGACCAAATGCCATAGCTCCGATTCCAACTCCTAAATCAAAAGAAGAGAAGAAAGTCGCATTTGCCATTCCTCTTCGATTTACCGCTGCAGTTTGAACGGCCCATGCTTGGAGAGCGGGTTGGACACTACCAAAACCAAGGCCATAAAGAACCGCAGCTAAAAACAAAATATAACTATTGGGAAGCCATGCTAACAATAACATGGCGATAAAGATTGCTAAAGTACCATAAGGAAAAACGGCCCGATGACCTTTTCGATCGTATATCCTACCAGCAAACGTACGCGAAAGCATTAAAGCTATGGCAAATAAAAAGAAATACCATTGAATGCCCTCCACTCCCTTTTGTGCGGTATACAGGGGTAGGAAGGTTGCAATACCACCAAATGTTACCGTAATAAAAAAGAGTAATATAGCAGGTGGTAAAGCGGATTTTTCATATACGTCCCACTTTTTCTTCGGTTCTGTAGATACCTTCTTTTCACCCTTTCGAAACCGAATTTGTGATGAAAGCAATAAGGAAACCACTCCGAGACTTGCACAAATAAGAAATAGTTGTGTAAAAGAAATCAAGCCTGCAAGAGTTAATCCAAGGGTAGGACCGACGGCAAGGGCAACATTTCCAAAAAGTCCGAAGTACCCCATACCCTCACCACGTCTTTTAGGAGGTATAAGGTCTGTTGCAATCGTTCCAGATGCTGTTGTAGAGAAGCCCCATCCAATCCCTTGAACAATTCTCATTGCAAATAATAAAAACAAACTTGGTAGTAAACCAAACGATCCAACTGAGATGACAAAGATACAAAGTCCAAGTATGTATACAAATCCACGACCTTTTGAATCTAATGCATGACCAGCATAGGGTCTCATTAAAAGAGCTGAAAAAGTAAAAATCCCGACTACAAAACCAATTAGTTGATCATTTCCACCTAGTGCTTCAACAAAGAGGGGAATAGTGGGGAGTGTCATTTGAAATGCCAAAAAAACAAAAAAGTTTGAAAAGCATATTAAAGTAAAATCTCTCGTCCAAATTTTATCTTTTTTCTCGTCTAGTCCGGCTGCTTCTTTTGTTAAAGGTAAACTCATGAAGATCTCCTCTCAAATCTATACAACACATATTTCGTCTCCCTTAATATTTTACAAAAGAAGGTTGGTAATTCATACCCAAAATTTATTTTTGCTTATTTTTTAAGCCATGCCAATTTTAAAAAAAGCAGCTAAAAAGTAAACACCCTATTTTGTGATTATTTTCTATTGAAGAGGGCATGTTAAAAGAAAAACACTGGTGGCGGACTCATGCATTTTGTATTTAATGGACTATTTCTGGTAGCTGCAATAAAATGGGGTAATTGGAAAAATTGGGGAGAATATTATCCAACTATTTTATTCTTTATTGCAGGGGATCTCCTTCAAAATTTTCTATTGTATAATCACTCAAAATGGACATTTAAGGAAACTATTTTTGCTGAACAAATTTTAAGCAATCATACTATCATTTCCCTCATGATCATGCTTATTGTGTATCCATCTACTGTTTTAATTTATTTGGGAAGGTTTCCTCAAGAACGCACAAAACAAATAGGTTGGTTTTTGTTTTGGGTGGCTATTTATTCCGTTGTAGAGTTGATAAACCTACGTTATCTACATTTAATTGAACACCACAATGGATGGTCATTAGGATGGTCGATTCTATTTAATGTTACTATGTTTTTTATCCTTAGAGTCCATCACAAAACTCCCCCTTTAGCGTGGATTCTCTCTTTAATATGGATTGTGTTTTTGTGGACTAGCTTTGACATTCCATTTAAAGAATTAAAATAATTCAAGAAAAAACGCCCAATTATTGGGCGTTTTCGTCTGACAACAGTGTATAAATGAACTGTGGTAAAGAGAAACAACGTTGAACCATTTCCACGTTTATATATTTTGTTTCTCTCCCCATTATTCTTCGGAAATCAATTTCTTGATATTTTTTGGACCCTAACGTAAAACTCCATAGTCCACCTGGATAGGTAGGGATAACGGCCGTATACAGATTAACGTAAGAAAAGAGCTGTTGAATACGCTTGTAGGAGGTACGCATTATATCTCGATGAAAAATAGGGGATTGACTTTGACAAACCATTAGCCCATCTTCTTTCAGTGCCTTATGGAGGCTTTCATAAAAGCTTTTTTCAAATAAGGCTTCCGCAGGACCTACTGGGTCAGAGGAATCGATAATAATAACATCATATTCTGAGTGTAGTTTTTTAACGAAAGCTACACCATCATCAAATATGAAATTCACCCGTGGGTCAGATAGATTTCCAGATACATCTATAAGCTCTTGCTTACATACTCTAACCACTTCATCATCTATCTCTACCATATCAATATGTTTAACAACATCATATTTACAAACTTCTTTTGCCACACCGCAATCTCCACCACCGATAATTAGAATCTTTTCTGGATTTGGATGTATGGAGAGTGGAACGTGAGTAATCATTTCATTATAAATATGACCATCAATAGAGGTCGTTTGTACGACACCATCTAAAACTAGCATTCTTCCAAAGTCGTATGAATCTAGGATCATAATATGTTGGAATTTTGACTGTCCAGAATATATTACATTTTTTATACGATAACTAATTTTAAGGTTCTCACGCTCATCTTCAGTTAGCCATAATTCCCCATCGCGTTCAGTTAAATATGTTGGTAATTTATTCTCCATTATTCACCCTCCAAGAACTAGTGTGTGTTCATGTAGTAAACTACGAAATATGAACTGAGCATTTCAAGTATACAGAAATTGATGCTTAATTTATAGTGGTAACAGTAGTAATAATATAGGGATAAGTAGCTGATTTATGATTAAATATTATAAAATGGAAGTAAAGATAACGCGGGGTTATTAAAAATTAAGGTCCTTTAAATAAAACATGATTGGGATGATTACTTTGCTATTAGAAAATGCCAAAAGATTTGCTATGGAAGCCCATGCCGGCCAATTAAGAAAATCTACAGGAACACCTATGATTGAACACCCCATTCGAGTAGCTGAAACATTAAGGGAATTTGGTTTTAATGAAGAGGTAGTAGCTGCTGGTTTTCTGCATGATACAGTTGAGGACACAGACGTTACTATTGAAGACATTGAGCAAGAATTTGGCGAAGAAGTGGCTCGTATAGTGGCAGGAAATACAGAAAATAAAGAACACTCTTGGGAAGAACGTAAGCAACATACCATTGATTGGGTAAAACAAGCACCTATAGAAATTAAAGCACTTATAGTAGCGGATAAATTAGACAACTTAAATTCCTTAATGGAAGCATATAAAACCCAAGGTGATGGTGTTTGGAGGCATTTTAAAAGAGGAAAAGAAAAGCAAGGCTGGTATTTTTCTGGTGTAGCATTAAACAGTACCTATGGATTGGGTGAGGAAGAAATTCCCGATTTCTTTAAAGAGTTTATTGAAAAAGTTAATCGATTTTGGAGTTGATGTAAGCCGAAAGTTCATATTGGAAGTTTCGTCTTTTTTTATAATGACCAACCACCTCATGTAGAAAATAAATCATGAAGTGGTTGAAAGAATATCAGCTCTGTTTGGCTTTGTAGCTTGGTACCATTGTAAACATAAGATAAATATTAAGATAGCATCAATGAGATCGCCACCATAGTACATGAGCATTCCTCCAGCCTGGGCTTGCGTTTCGGGTACGCCTGATGGGGGATGAGCGAAAATGTATTTTGAAAGAACCCCGTGTGCTCCAAGTGTTACAACAAAAACAGATGTTCGATAAGGAAAGCTGTAACGGTGAGGGATGGGGTCGAGATATATCATGGATGCTGTAAATACATACCCTGCAACCAAAATATGAACATGAACAAAAATATGTAACATTATATTCTGATGCATAGCATGATACATGTTTGTTGTATAAAGGACCCATAAACCACCAACGTTTAGGATGGAGGCCGTAATCGGATTAGTAAGAAAGAAAATCGGCCTACTTTTTAGGATTGTCGAGAGTCGACGAGCCCGTTGTATGGGAAGCGTCCTCAACAGGAGAGTCATAGGTTTGGCAAGGACTAGCAGTAGAGGAGCTAGCATCCCAAGTAACAAGTGACTAATCATATGATACATGAAGTCCAGGTGAGCCTTTTGTGCAACTGGCCCAATTACAGCGAGAAGGGCTGAAACCATTCCTAGGAGCCAAAATCCAGCTCGGTAGCGTGGCCATTTTTTAAAACGTTTATTGGAGATGAAGATTGCACTTATGTATCCAATAGATAAAAGAAATAATAGACAAGTCCAAAAGAGGGGAGATATGAATCCACTCATCCCCATCATTGAATGATGCATTATGAGACTCCCTCGCTAGTTGAAAGAGAGGACTTTTTTGTTTGTGATAATAAATAGAGCCCTACTACAATCATAATAGCAGCAATAATATTCCAGACAAGGTCATAGGGGAAGATGTCCACGTTATACCGTATTTGATGAATTCTCATCCACTTATGCTGAATGATGCCATCATAGAGTTGAAAAGCACCGCCTCCGAATAATATACCTCCGAACCATCTTTTCGGCCAAAACGCGTGCTTACGATGTAGATCTGCGAGTAAAAAGGAAGAACCAATGGTAGCAAACCAGCTAAAGCTGTGAAATATCCCGTCCCATATTAGCCCCCATTCTGGTGTAGATAAATCATAAAAATGATGCCAATGGAGTAATTGATGGAATACTGCCTCATCGACGAAGGCAACAAACCCCAATCCCAATAGTGCACCTGCCCAAACATTTTGTGATAAGTATTTGCCACGGTTCGGGTTCATAAGTGATGTTTGTGTACTCATACTGGACCCTCCGAAAGATACATAATCTTCTCTCAGTTTGCCCTATTATATTAAAATATAGTCTTCCTTACACGATCATTAGCCCAATAAAAGCAGAACAAATTCCTAGTACTATAGAGGATGAAACATATATAATAGCTAGTTTCGTTTTCTTTTGATGGATTAACGTGGTGATTTCGTAACCAAAGGTGGAGAAAGTGGTAAACGCACCACAAAAACCGATGCCAAATAGAAACCAAACATATTCGTGAATGAGATGATCCATATGAAGGTTAGCTAACACTCCCAATATGAAAGAACCAGTGATGTTTACAATCCAAGTAGCCAATGGAAAGGGGCTAGATGAACGGTTATTTATAATCTGACTGACCCAAAATCGGAAAGCTGCTCCTAACGAACCACCCAATCCTACTAACCAAATCATGTTCTTTCCTCCTTCTGTCCACGGATTAGAACTAATTTCCTTCCAGCCAATACTAGCAATACGCCTATAATCATAGATAAAAGAACGTAAAAGAAGGCCATTATAAATTGCTCATTCTCTATTAAATGAATCGTCTCGACTGAAAAGGTGGAGAATGTAGTAAACGAACCTATTAACCCTGTACCAAAGAACATTTGAACCTCTGGTCTTTTTTTTGTTCTAGTACCGATAAAAGTTAACAGCCATCCTAATAGAAAACATCCTGTTAAATTCACAAATAATGTTCCAACTGGAAAACCACTTCCTGAGTGGAGCCATTCACCCAGTGTGTACCTTAATATACTTCCGGTAAAACCACCGGTTGTGACATAAAGGAGAGGTTTGAAATTCATTTTTCATCGCTCCTTTTAGAAAATAAAAACTCCTACTAAAGTAAAGTGTCTCTAGTAGGAGTATACCGATTATGATTTAAATCTTCCATGTATGTTTCCATATTTATAGGTTGGGAATGCAAATTCATATAGTTCAAGGGAAAGGGCCAAGTACCTTTTTTCTAAAAGATGAGAGAAGTGACTCTTCAGAACTGCAAACATTTCTTCACAAGTGGCCTTTTTGTCTACACCTGAACGCCCATTTCCGATTTTTAGTGTTACATGGACAAATGCGTCATCCTCAGCTCCATCAGCTATTCGATATTGATTCAATTCAATTGCTCTGGAGCGAATCCCTCCAATAGGGAAGATAGAAGGACGTGAAATGAGAACATGGTGTAGCTTTTCAAGTAATACGTCTATATTTACCTCGTTCTTTATATTATCTGTATATTCAACAATAATATGAGGCATACCGATCCTCCTTATCTATTAAACAATTCATCTCCAACAATTTGATTTAATAGCTGTCCAATCCCTTCGATTTCCGTAATGATTTCATCACCAATATTAACTTTCGTTACACCTTCAGGAGTACCCGTTAATATAAGATCTCCAGGATTTAGTGTCATAAAGCTACTTAAATACTCAATCAATGCAGGAATGTCGAAAATCATGTCTCGAGTATTACCTTCTTGGGTCAGTTTACCATTTACATATGTTCGTAATGAAAGGTTCATTGGATCTTTTATATCATCTCTGTCGACGAACCAGGGCCCTATTGGGGTGCCGCCATCTCTGTTCTTTACGCGTAGATTCGGACGATAATAGTTTTCTAGATAATCTCGTATTGCGTAGTCATTCGCTATTGTGTAGCCAGAAACATATTCATATGCCTTCTCTTTTTTCACATATTTAGCACGTTTACCGATAACAACAGCTAGTTCACATTCATAGTGCATATGTGTAGCATCATGCGGAAGACGAGTTTGACCGTTATGCCCTACAAAGGTATTTTTTCCTTTTAAAAAGACGAGTGGTTCCTTTGGGGCGTTAAACGTTAACTCTTTTGCATGGTCCGCATAATTTAGTCCAAGTACAAAGGTAGTCTGTGCTTCGACTGGAGGAAGCCAAACTACTTCATCGAAGTCGACTAATCTTCCATCTTCTAACTGGAGCTTTCCATCTTGTTCGACTGCTTGATAAATAGATCCATATACGGCTACTCTTGCATGTTTCATAATAGCTCACTCCTTCCTAAGGAATGTTCAGCAACCACTCTGTTCTCAAGTGAACCAATCCCTTCAACTTCAATTCGAACCACGTCATTGGCTTTTACAATAGGTGTACCTTCGGGAACTCCAACTAATAAAACATCCCCCTCATATAAAGTCATAAATTCCGTTACATCAGATAGTAGTCGAGAAGTGGAACGGATAAGATTTGAAGTCGTATTTTCCTGGGCCAGGTTTTCATTCACGTAGACTCTTATGGAAAGAGAGTCTGGATTTTTAACCGATTCTTGTTCTATCACCCAAGGTCCAATAGGACAAAAACCATCTCGAGCTTTATGTTTGACTGCAGGGCGGAAGTAGCTTTCATGTGGAACACTTACATCATTTGCGATGACGTATCCTTTTATGTAATTATGGGCATCTGACTCTTTAATACGGGTTGCTGTTTTTCCTATGACAATACCAAGTGCTGCCCCTACTTCTAGCTCTGTCACATCAGAAGGAAGGGGAATATCATGATTAGTCCCAATAATCGTATTTTTAGGCTTTATATATAGGATGGGTGCTTTGGGTGGTTCATTATAAGGTTTTTCGTAAAGCTGTTTCCCTAAAGCTTCAAGGTTCCCTTGATAGTTTAGTAGAGTCCCATAGATCGTACCCGAGATTGGAGCATCTATGTTTAGCTCTCCGAAGTTAAACAAATGATCCTGTATGGATACAGTACGATTAGTAAAATCGACGTTTCCCTGGACTAGCTGATGTTTTCCCGTTAATTTTATGGTTGCTAATGCCACAAATATCACTCCTTTATGGTTGAATGTTCACGAAAAGTATCAATAAAGTGCTGTGCACTCTTGGAAAGGTAACGGTCTTTTAACCAAATTACTGCTGATTCGGATTGAATTTTTGAATTCTGTAGTTCGAGTGTAACCGTGTTGGTTGTGTGTAACGAAAGTAGAGTTGATTTAGGAACAAGAGTTGCACCCACTCCTGCATCCACCAAAGATAGTAGCATGGCTGCATCTGGACATTCGCAAACAACGTGGGGTTTGAACCCATGTCGCTTACATTCATCAAGAATCATTTCATACTGTCCGGTTCCGTTAATTCTGTGAAGTAGTAATAAGGGAAGGTTTTGTAGTTCTTTCATTTCTATAGAAGTTGTATTTCTAAACTGGTGTTCCCACTTCTGGGGTATGACCGCTACATAAGGCTCGCTCGGTAGTTGGATCATTGAAAAGTCATCGGTATCAAGCGGGAGACGGATGACGGCCACTTCAATGACCCTGTTTCGCAATAACTCACTAACAAAATAGGTGTCTCCTTCTCTGAGGTGGAACGTTACATTAGGATAGGTTTCCCGGAAGTAGCGGATTTTTTCTGGTAAATAAGAAAAGCAAGTTTTGACTGACCCGATCGATAGGATACCTCGAAGTCCATCCCCAGTTTCTTTTACTTCAGATTTAGTGTCTTCTAATTCTGCCAGTAGCCTCGTCGCTTTTTTATATAAAATCTCCCCTGCAGAGGTTAGTTCCATATTTCTTCCTTGACGTTCCATTAACTTGACACCTAGCTCTACTTCTAGCTGTTTGAGCTGCTGACTTAGAGGAGGTTGGGCCATATGGAGTTTCTTGGCTGCGCGTGTAATTTGACCTTCTTTGGCAATTGTACAGAAATAATGCAGCTGCTTAATGTCCATTTATCCTTGATTTGCCTCCTTTAACCATATTTTTTTCGTATGGGAAACCAATAAAATAGATATTTTTCCTATAGGATAGCACATGCTACAGTTAAAATGTAAGGGTTTTCATAAAATTTAAAATATTGTGTGATCAAAATCAATGACAAAGTTGAAAACAAATGAATGAAAAGTAAGGAGTGGACAGTTATGCAAAGGTATGAAGAGGCAAAGAAAAGAATTAGAGGTTCGATTGCACCTATTATTACTCCATTTTTTGAGGATGGTACGCTTGATTTAGATTCATTAGAAAATCTGATTAACTGGCATATTGAGAGTGGCAGTCATGGGATTTCAGTAACAGGAACTACAGGTGAACCGAGCTCTTTAACGATCGATGAGCGTGTCAGAGTGATGGAAAGAGCAAAGGATGCTGTGGGGGGAAGAGTTCCATTTGTCCCAGGTTCAGGCTCCACTAACCACGAGGAAACTTTATATTTAACGAAGAAAGCAGAGGAACTAGGAGCTGACGCTGCTCTTGTGATTGTTCCTTATTACAATAAACCTTCACAGCACGCTTTATATAAACACTTCAAGGCTGTAGCTGATTCTGTTTCTATTCCTATTATTGTCTACAATATTCCTGGTCGAACGGGGACTAATTTAGAAGTAAAAACTCTAGCCCGACTAAATGAAGACTGCCCAAACATTATCGGAGTGAAGGAATCCAATAAGGACTTTGAGCATGTAAACCGTGTGCTATTAAATTGCGGAAGAGACTTTAATTTATATTCAGGAATTGAGCTACTTTGCTACCCAATGCTTGCCATAGGAGGTGCTGGGTCAATTAGTGCAACAGCTAATATTGCACCAGGGAAGGTTGCAGAACTACACGATGCGTGGTTTGAAGGGAATCATGAAAAGGCACTTTCTCTTCATTATGAACTTATGCCATTAAATGATGTGTTGTTTAGAGATACGAATCCTGCACCGGTTAAGGCAGCGTTAGGTATGCTTGGGAAAATAAAGCCAGTATTACGTTTGCCGATGGATGTACCTTCGAAAGAAATTCAGGATGAGATTCGTCAGGTTCTTCGTCAGTATGTTGAGGTGTCGGTGGAGTAGGAGAAGGCGTGCTGAGTTCTGGGTTCTGAAAAAAAGTGTTGAGTTCTGAAAAAGGTGGGCCGAGTTCTGAAAAGAGTGGGCTGAGTTCTGAAAAAGGTGGACTGAGTTCTGAAAAGAGTGGGCTGAGTTCTGAAAAGAGTACGTTGAATTCTGAAAAGAGAGAGCCGAGTTCTGAAAAAGACTAAGCTATGTTCAAAAAGTAGAACGCTCACCTCTGAAACAATCGGCTTGGCCCATCAAACTAGACACTCAGCCAAGATTACTAGAAGAAAGGGTGATAACCATTGCAAAATCAGACAGTAAAACAAGAAGGAGCTCTTTTACACAAAAAAGTAGAAGATATCAAGCTTTATATAAATGGTCAATTCGTTGAAGCCAAGTCAGGGTCTACGATAGAGAATGTTAATCCTTTTACAAATGAGGCTATAAACCTTACTGCAGAAGGTAGACAAGAGGATATTAAAAATGCCGTTGAAGCTGCCAAGGATGCTTTTGAAAAAGGGCCATGGGGTTACATGAAACAATCAGAACGGATGAAGTATATAAATCGAATTGCAGATTTAATAGATGAAGAGAGCGCAGAACTGGCATATTTGGAGTCACTAGATACAGGACTTCCTATTGCTCAGACAAAGAAAATGGCTGCTCGTGCTGCAGAGAATTTCCGATTCTATGCCCGAATGGTCGAGTCGAGACTACATGGAGAATCTTATCCAGTAGGTGATGAGTTTATCAACTATACGGTGTATAAACCACTGGGGCCGGTTGGGCTCATTACACCATGGAATGCTCCATTCATGCTTACAACATGGAAGGTTGCTCCTGCATTAGCCACTGGAAATACGGTCATTTTAAAACCTGCTGAATTGTCTCCGTTAACAGCTAACAAGTTAGCGGAAATCATTCATAAAGCAGGAGTACCAGAAGGTGTTTTTAATGTCGTGCACGGCTATGGAGAAACAGCCGGTGCTTCTTTAGTCGCACACCCAGACGTCAAAGCGATTTCTTTTACTGGAGAAACGGTTACGGGTTCAACGATCATGAAGAATGCAGCTGACACGTTAAAGAAAACCTCAATGGAACTAGGTGGGAAGTCACCACTTATCGTGTTTGAGGATGCAGACTTTGATAAAGCACTAGATGCTGCCGTGTGGGGAATATTCTCTTTCAATGGTGAACGCTGCACAGCAAACTCTCGTGTTTTTCTACACAAAAACATTAAAGATAGATTCATAGCAGCTCTCAAAGAGAGAGTGGAAAACATTATTATCGGTGATCCACTAAGTGGTAGTACTCAACTAGGCCCGCTAATTGACCAGGGACATTTTAATAAGGTCACGCAATACATCGAAATCGCGAAACAAGAGGGTTGTGAAGTTATTCAAGGAAATGTGCCAGAAGAGTTTTCAAAAGGTAATTTCGTACCACCTACACTTCTTCTCAATGCAAAAAATGAAATGAAGGTTTGCCAAGAGGAAATCTTCGGACCGGTCATGGCAGTAATCGAATTTGAATCGGAAGAAGAAGTAGTACGTGCGGCTAATGATGTGAAATATGGTCTTGCAGGTTATGTATGGACCAATGATATTAAGCGAGGTCATCGTGTAGCTCAAGCTATTGATGCTGGAATGATCTGGATTAACGCACAGAATGTCCGTGACTTAAGAATTCCGTTCGGTGGAATGAAGCAAAGCGGATTAGGCCGTGAAGGTGGTCATTATGCCATCTTTGAATTTTATACAGAACCAAAGGCGATTCATGTAGCGATTGGGGATATTCACATACCTCAGTTCGGAAAGAAGAAATAGGGGGAGATTCAATTGCCGGCAAAAACGGGAAAGCAATATATCGAACGTTTAAAGAAAGCAAATAATAACGTTTATATACATGGAGAAAGAGTAGATGATGTAACGGAACATCCTGCGTTTAAGAACGTCATTGAGTCAATGGCACACTTATATGACCTTCAACATGAAAAGCCAGAAAAAATGCTATATACGTCTCCGACCACTGGTGACAAGGTTGGAATGACTTTCTTGCAGCCTAAGACTATTGATGATGTGATAAAAAGAAGAGAAGCTATTCAGGAGTGGGCGCTAACTTCAGGTGGAATGATGGGGCGGTCTCCAGATTATCTAAATGCTGAAGTGATGGCGATGGGAGTTTCCAATGATCTTTTTGCTGAAGCCGATCCAATGTTCGCTGAAAACGCACGGAAATACTATGAGTATGCTCGTGAAAATGACATTAGTTTAACGCACACTTTAATACACCCACAAGTTAACAGAGCCAAAGCTCAATATGAACAGAAAGATGCAAATGTTGCTTTACATTTAAAAGAAAAAACCAAAGACGGAATTTATGTAGATGGTATTCGATTGTTAGCCACTCAGGGTGGGATTACAGACGAAATTCTCGTGTTCCCTTCAACAGTAAAGAAAGCAGGGGAACTTGATGACCCGTATTCACTAGCTTTTGTCATTCCAAATAATACACCAGGATTAAAATTCATTAGCCGTGAATCTTTTGACTATGGGAAGAACAAATGGGATCATCCACTTTCTTCTCGATTTGAAGAAGGAGATGCGATTGTTTCCTTTGAAAATGTATTTGTTCCTTGGGAGCGAGTGTTCGTATGCGGGAATTCTTCCATCTGCAACCGGACATTCCGTGAAACAAATGCTGTGGTACACATGGCCCATCAAGTACTAGCCAAGAATGTTGTAAAGACTGAGTTTTTACTTGGTGTTGCTTTAAGTATTATGGATGCGATTGGTATTGACCAATTCCAGCATGTTCAGGACAAAGGAACAGAAATTATGCTGACACTTGAAACAATGAAATCCCACCTCTATAGAGCTGAGAATAATGCGAAATTAGATAAATGGGGTACGATGACACCTGATTTTGAGGCGTTAAATGCTGCAAGAAACTGGTACCCAAGGGTGTATCCACGTCTAGTAGAAATTGTTAGAGTTTTAGGAGCATCTGGCTTAATGGGAATTCCAACAGAAGCAGACTTCAACCATGAAGAAATCGGACCTATCATTCACAGAGGGCTTCAAGGGAAAAATCTTGAAGGCTATGAACGAGTTCAGCTATTCCGCCTTGCTTGGGATATGACCATGAGTGCATTTGGTAGTAGACAAATGCATTATGAATACTATTTCTTTGGAGATCCAGTTCGAATGGGTATGGCTTACTTCGATGGATATGAAAAAGAAGAGTTTAAACAAAGAGTTCGTGACTTTCTTGGAAAAGGAAGTACAACGAACTTCTCAAAAGTATAGGAGGTGTTCGGAGTGAACTTCAATATCATTCGTGCTGCAAGAGCCGTTCTTCACGTCACAGATCTAGAAGCCTCTCGTAAGTTTTATGTAAATACTCTTGGCTTTGTTGAAACGGAATCGGATGAACAACATTTATATTTACGTGGTCTTGAGGAACATAGTCATCACTGCCTTTTATTGAAAAAAGCAGAAAAACCTGCTGTTGAAGTAATGGGCTATCGGGTATATTCAGAAGTTGAGCTAGATGTACTAGCAGAATTCTTTGCAGATAAAGGATTAAAAACAAAATGGATGGAAGCTGGTACCCAAAAAGCAATGGGTAGGGCCTTACGTGTTGAGGATGTTTCGGGATTACCATTAGAATTTTATGCAAAAATGGATACAGTTGAAAGGATGCTCCAACGATATGACCTTTATAAAGGAGCTAAAGTACAGCGTATTGACCATTTTAACTGCATGGTTCCGGATGTGGAGAAAGCCTATGATTTTTATATCAATGAACTAGGGTTTTCATGCTCAGAATATACGGCTTCTGAAGGGGAAAGAATTTGGGCAGCCTGGTTACATCGAAAACCAAGTGTACACGATGTTGCTTTTATGAATGGAAAAGGCCCTAGGCTCCATCATGTTGGTTTTTGGCTGAGTGATCCAATGAGCCTTATTAACGCTTGCGATGTATTAGCTGCAAGTGGATATACAGCTAGTTTAGAAAGAGGACCAGGACGACATGGTTTATCCAATGCCTTTTTCCTCTATTTAAGAGATCCGGATGGTCATCGAATTGAGCTTTACAAAGGAGACTATTTAACAAGTGATCCTGATTTCAAGCCAGTAAGATGGGATATTAACGATAAACGTAGACAGACATTCTGGGGGCATGAGGCACCAGATTGTTGGTTTAACGAAGCCTCAGAGGTTCTTAATTTGGATGCTGAAAAAACAGTAGACCTAGAAGAAGCAAAGCTAAAGCAGCATAAACCAACATTTGTTATATAAACAAGCGTAGCGGGAAGAATCTATCGGAGTCTTCCCGTTTCTACTACTACTCAAGAATATGGTTTAATAGATGTGGAGGTGTTTATTTTGACACTCGAAAGAAAAAGATTATTTATTGATGGTCAATGGATGGAAGCGAAAGATTATCAGACACTTTTATCTCCTTATAATGAAAAGGAGATTGCCGAAATTCCGATGGCAACATCTGAAGAGGTAGAAAAAGCAATTGTTGCTGCCTATCGTGCTAAAAAGAAAATGGCCAAAATGCCTCTGCATGAACGTTCTACTATTTTATCTAAATTAGCTCAATTGTTAGAGGATCGATTTGATGAAGCTGCTACTTTAATTGCTTTAGAAGCAGCGAAACCCATCGAGACAGCAAAAGCAGAAGTAAAAAGAACCATTCAAACGTACAAGTTTGCTGCATCTGAAACGAATCGAATTGGTGGAGAGACACTTCCGCTTGATGCTGCACCAGGTGGAGAAAACCGATTAGCCTACACAGTTCGAGAACCTCTTGGTGTTATTGGTGCAATTACTCCTTTTAATTTTCCAATGAATCTTGTTGCCCATAAAATTGGGCCAGCGATTGCAACGGGTAATACAGTTGTTTTAAAACCAGCCTCCCAAACACCGCTCTCTTCATTTTTTGTAGCTGAGCTTTTACAAGAAGCGGGACTACCAGATGGAGCTCTAAATGTCGTAACAGGAAGCGGAAAAGTGGTAGGGGATCAAATCGTTACAGACGATCGCGTCAGTATGATTACCTTTACAGGTAGTCCTGAAGTTGGAATTGGAATTCGGAATAAAGCAGGGTTAAAACGAGTGACATTAGAATTAGGATCTAACTCCGCTGTCATAGTTGATAAAGAGGTTAATATAGATAAAATAATAGACCGATGTGTTACGGGAGCATTTAACTTTCAAGGTCAGGTCTGTATTTCTCTACAAAGAGTGTATGTCCATAGTGAAAAATACGACGAGTTTGTGGATAAATTTGTCCGAAAGACAAGGCAGTTAAAAGTTGGGGACCCAATGGATTCACAAACAGATGTTTCTGCACTAATCTCTAAAGGAGATATAAAACGTGCAATCAGTTGGATTGAGGAAGCCAAGGAAGGTGGAGCTACTCTTTTAGCGGGAGGTTCTTCTGAAGGTAATATCTTATTACCAACTGTCCTTACAAATGTAGATGCTTCCCATAAGGTTTCTTGTCAGGAAGTGTTTGCACCTATTGTTATTATCAATAAAGTTTCTTCAGTTGAGGAAGCGATTAACCATGTTAATGATTCAAGATATGGATTGCAAGCTGGTATTTATACTGATAATCTAAATTTAGCTTTACAAGCAGTTGATGATTTAGAAGTTGGTGGTGTTATGATTAACGACATCCCTACCTATAGAGTTGACCACATGCCATATGGTGGCGTTAAAGAGAGTGGAACAGGTAGAGAAGGTATTAAATACGCCATTGAAGAAATGACAGAAATGAAGCTTGTTGTTATTAACCGGAATTAGGGAGGGTTTTGAGATGGATGATCGTATGTTTAGAAATGCAATGGGGAAATTCGCTACTGGGATAACTGTAATTACAACCGAAGTAGATGGAAATGTACATGGTATGACTGCCAATGCATTTATGTCTGTTTCGCTTAATCCAAAGCTAGTAGTCGTATCCATTGATCATAAAGCTAGAATGCACGATATTATTAAAAATGCTGGAAAGTTTGCTGTTAGTATTTTGGCAAAAGACCAGGAAGAATATTCGATGATATTTGCTGGACAGAGAAAAGATGAGGAAACTATTCAGTTCAAGCGTTTTAATGACATGCCTGTTATTGATGACGCTTTAGTAAATTTAACTTGTAGATTACATGATGCTCATGTTGCAGGAGATCACACTTTATACATCGGTGAAGTAACTGATTTAACAATGCAAGACGGTGACCCTATTCTTTATTTTGGTGGAAAATATCGAAGCATGACAAACGAATGATAACCAAGTTAAACACCATCCTTTTTGGGTGGTGTTTTTTTCATGTCTAAAAGGAAGCTTTAATTACATACCTAACAGTTATAAAGGGAAACCTTAAAAAGTATTCAGCAATACCCTAGGAGGGATACGACTTGGAAGTAACAGTAAACAAAACGTTAGATGCAAAAGGTTTGGCATGTCCTATGCCTATTGTTAGAACAAAAAAAGAGATGACCAACCTTGAACCAGGACAAGTTATGGAGGTTCAAGCTACTGATAAGGGGTCAACTGCTGATATTAAAGCTTGGGCTGAAAGCACAGGGAATCAATATCTTGGAACTGTAGAGGATGGGGATACTCTGAAGCATTACTTGCGTAAAGCAACAGCTGAAGAGGAAAAACCTGAAAAAAATCATCCATATGTCACAAGCTTAGATGAGTTAGCGAAACAAATTGAAGGTAATGAAAAAATGACAGTATTAGATGTACGTGAACCTGCTGAATATGCATTTGGTCATATAAAAGGAGCCATCAATATTCCCTTAGGGGAATTAGAACAAAGATTTGAGGAACTAAACCAGGCAGATGATATCCATATCATTTGTCGCACTGGAAGTCGGAGTGATTTAGCTGCACAAAAATTAACGGGAAAAGGATTTAATAACGTAAAAAATGTGGTTCCTGGAATGAAAGATTGGACAGGACCAACTGAGAAAAGCCATTAAATATAAGGAGGAAAAACATATGAAAGTAGCTATTATTGCCGCAAATGGTGGCATGTTTGATGCTTATAAGGTGTTTAATATCGCAACAGCAGCAGCTGCAACAGATGCTGAAGTTGGAATCTTTTTTACCTTTGAAGGACTGAACTTGATTCACAAGGAGGGGCATAAAAGCTTACCAATGCCAGCCGGAGCTGAACACTTTCAAGAAGGATTTAAAAAGGCTAATGTACCACCAGTCGAAGAGCTTGTCTCTATGGCAAGCGAAATGGGTGTAAAGATGATTGCATGTCAGATGACAATGGATGTCATGAGCTTAGAGAAGAGTCATTTTGTAGAAGGGATAGACGTAGGTGGGGCCGTTACCTTTTTAACCTTTGCAAAAGACGCTGATGTCACATTAACTTTTTAATAGTCGGGGGGATTTAATCAATGTCAGATGCTTCATATAAAACAATATCTGTAAAAGACTTTGCAAGAAAAGTCATCAATCATGAAGACCTTTTTATTATTGATTCTCGTAATACTGATGATTTTGACGATTGGAAAATAGAAGGAAGAAATGTAGAAGTAATCAATGCCCCATACTTTGATTTATTAGAAGGGATTGACCCTATACAGGAGAAGCTACCAAGTGATAAAGAAATATACGTTATCTGTGCTAAAGGTGGATCTTCAGAATTTGTGGCTGAGCAAATTGCAGAAGCTGGATTCACGGATGTTTATTCTATTGAAGGTGGAATGAAGGCTTGGAGTGAACATTTAGAACCAATAAAAGTAGGTGACCTCAAAGGGGGAGGCTCCATTTATCAATTTGTTCGAATTGGGAAAGGGTGTTTATCCTACCTTGTTGAAACAAATGGGGAAGCTGCTGTGATTGATACGAATCGTATGCTAGAGCCTTATGAAGAAATGATTCATAAATTAGGTGTTTCGCTAAACTATGTGTTGGATACCCATCTCCATGCAGACCACATTTCGGGCGGAAGAAAACTTGCAGAAATTCATGATGCTACTTACTATCTTCCTCCCAAGGATGCAGGAGAAGTAATATTTGAATATAATCCAATCAACGATGGGGACGAAATCTTAGTCGGGGCAACCACTATTAAGGCCTTATATTCTCCTGGACATACAATAGGTAGTACCTCTTATATAATTGACGACCAATATCTTTTAACAGGAGACATTTTATTCATTGATTCCATTGGTCGCCCTGACTTAGCAGGGAAGGCAGAGGATTGGGTTGGAGACTTAAGAACTACATTGTATGAACGATATAAAAAATTACCTGATGAATTAACTGTTTTACCAGCTCATTATATGACCATTAAAGAAATGAACGATGATGGCAGCATTTCAGCTAAATTAGGGGACCTATACAATGAGAATCATGGCTTGAATATTAGCGATGAGAATGAATTTAGAAAAACGGTGACAGAAAATTTACCACCTCAACCTAACTCATATCAAGATATTCGTGAGACAAATATGGGGAAGGTTTCACCAGAAGAAGAAAACCAACGCGAGATGGAAATTGGTCCGAACCGCTGTGCTGTAAGATAAGAATGAGGAGGGAGGAACATCATCTTGTTCCTTCCTTTCATTAGAAAGGAGAAAATCAGGTATGGAAATAGGATTTATTGTGGTTATCTTTTTTATTGGCTTCATCGGATCTTTTATATCTGGTATGGTCGGAATTGGTGGATCTATTATCAAGTACCCTTTACTTTTATACATCCCCCCTTTATTTGGGCTAGCTGCGTTTAGTGCTCACGAGGTGTCAGGGATCAGTGCTGTTCAAGTGTTTTTTGCAACAATTGGTGGGGTTTGGGCCTATCGAAAGGGGGGCTACTTAAACAAAACTCTCATTATTTATATGGGCGTAAGTATTTTAATAGGTAGCTTTGTTGGAGGCTACGGTTCCAAGCTCATGACAGAAGATGGAATCAATATCGTATACGGAATACTGGCTTTAATTGCAGCCATTATGATGCTTATTCCGAAAAAGAATGTTGACGATATTCCACTTGATCAAGTTACTTTCAATAAATGGCTAGCAGCAGGTTTAGCACTAATAGTTGGGATTGGTGCAGGAATAGTAGGGGCAGCAGGTGCCTTTATTTTAGTACCCATCATGCTAGTTGTTCTCAAAATACCGACGAGAATGACCATCGCTTCCTCTTTAGCTATTACGTTTATCTCCTCAATTGGTGCGACAGTCGGGAAAATTACAACGGGGCAAGTAGAATTCTATCCAGCGCTTATTATGGTTATTGCAAGTCTTATCGCCTCTCCATTAGGAGCGAATTTTGGTAAAAAAGTAAATACAAAAATTTTACAATGGATTTTAGCTTTGTTAATATTAGCAACATCCATAAAAATATGGTGGGATATTCTATTTTAAAGATTATTTTGGGAGTTGATTGGATTGGCAGGACATCGATTTAAACCAGAAAAAGCTGAAAAGCTCCTGGATCCTAAACGGAAAAAGTTAGTTGATCCAAATCAAATAGTATCTCTTTTGGGAATTGAGGAAATTGATAGTGTAGCAGATCTAGGGGCTGGTAACGGATATCTAACCCTTCCTATTGCCAAAAGAGTAACCAAGGGGAAGGTATTTGCCGTTGATATTGAACCTAAGATGTTAGAGCTTCTCGAAGAACGGATAAAAGAAGAGGGGTTGGAAAACGTACACTCTGTTGTAAGTGATCTGGAAAATATCCATATTCCTGATCAAACGGTTAATAAATCAGTAATTGCGTTCGTTATGCATGAGGTTCCCAATATGGAAAATGCTCTTAATGAGTTTAAACGAATTACAATACCAGGAGGGGCATTTCTTATCCTAGAGTGGCAAGCTGTAGAGTCAGAGGTTGGTCCACCTTTACATGAAAGAATTCATTCCGATGAGATGCGTTCATTTTTAATCGAGAAAGGTTTTGAAGTAGAGGTTGAAGAACTTAACGAGTCAGTATACGCGATTCGTGTTCAACTATAGTCATTACATAGGGAAGGTGCTAATATGTTTGATTACACAGTACAAACAGACAAGAGTGTAGATGAAGCGATTCAAAGTATCGAGGCTAGTTTAAAAGAAGAAAAGTTTGGAGTCTTATGGAATTTCGACTTGAAGGGTAAGCTCCAAGAAAAGGGATTAGACTTTCAAAAGGAATTTAGAGTACTGGAAGTGTGTAATCCTCAGGAAGCCTATCGTGTTATAAACGAGAATGAATTGGCAGGATACTTTTTACCGTGTAAAATTGTTGTTTATAATAGTAACGGTCAAACGAAAATTGGAATGCCTCGACCGACATCGCTAGTGAGTATGGTAGAGAATGAACCGATCCAAGCAATGGCGAAAGATATTGAGGATCGTTTAATCAAATGTATTGATCAATCTAAGTAAAGAGCCTTAAAAAGTTGAGCGTGTAAGACACGTTCATCTTTTTTTATCAGAAAGGTTGACAAACATACCCCTCAGGGTATAAGATGTTCCTTGTCAGCTTTTTTTCCTTACTTTTAAGGAGGTCAAACATGAAAATACTGCTTATACTAGTGGTAACGATTATGTTACTATCATTATATAAACGCTATGTCCCAATACTTGGAGTTAAATGTCTACCAATGAAAGATTCAAACGATCCAGGTTGCTATATAGTAGATGTTAGAGACTATAATCAATCCTATAAGAGTCCTGTAAAGGGAGCTACAAATATTCCGATTGCGTATTTGAAACGATATTGGCACGAATTAAAACAGAAAGATATCTATGTCGTTGCATCTACTCCATTGGAAAAAAATATGAGCATTCGCTTCTTAAAAAGAAGAGGATTTAATGTTCAAGGGTTTATGTTAACAGATTGCAATTGTAGAGATAAACATCAAACTGCATAAGGAAGGAGGAGTCAGCATGGAATATACAGATCAAATCAAAAACAGAGTAAAACGAATGGAAGGTCAGCTTCGTGGGGTTCTTAAAATGATGGAAGAAGGAAAAGACTGTAAAGAGGTTATTATGCAGCTTTCTGCAGTTCGCTCAGCTGTAGACCGTACAGTTGGTGTAATTGTAAGTTCCAACTTGGTAGAATGTGTACTAGACGCAGAGAAAAATGGGGAGAGTACAGATGAATTGATTAAAGAAGCTGTCAGTCTCCTCGTCAAAAGCCGTTAAAATTAAAACAATTAAATGGGTTGACATAAAAAAATTTCTCTTGTAATATACCCGTAGGGGTACTGGTAATTACGAAAACAGGTTAAGATAAAATATATAAAATTTATTAGGAGGAATTATTCATGAATATTGCTAAAGTATTAGATGCAAAAGGTCTTGCATGTCCAATGCCAATCGTTAAGACAAAGAAAGCTATGAACGATATTGCCTCTGGTGAAGTACTAGAAGTAGTAGCAACTGATAAAGGTGCTAAAAATGATTTAACTGCATGGGCAGCATCAACTGGACATGAGCTTGTAGAATCTAAAGAAGAGAATGGAGTATTTACATTCTACATTCGTAAGGGATAATATTTTTTTTGCAAACTTATATACCCATACTGGTATATGTAATTGATATAAGGAGGAGAAACAATGTCAGAGAAGAAAAAGACAACGATTGTATTATTTAGTGGTGATTACGATAAAGCAATGGCAGCATACATTATTGCGAACGGTGCAGCTGCTTATGATCATGAGGTAACCATTTTCCATACATTTTGGGGATTAAACGCACTTCGTAAAGATGAAAATATCAATGTTCAAAAAAGCTTTATGGAAAAAATGTTTGCGAAAATGATGCCTAGAGGCGCAGAAAAGATGGGTCTTTCAAAGATGCATTTTGCTGGCTTTGGACCAAAAATGATTAAAGATGTAATGAAGAAACACAACGCTATGCCTTTATCACAATTAGTTGAAATGGCACAAGAGCAAGATGTGAAACTAGTTGCTTGTACAATGACAATGGATCTTTTAGGTCTTAAGCAAGAAGAACTTTTAGATAACATTGAATATGCTGGAGTTGCTGCATACTTAGCTGATGCTGAGGATGGAAACGTAAACCTATTTATCTAATTAGAGGGGGGCTTTCTCCCTACATAATATTGAAAAGGAGGGATTGATATTTGGATTTTTTACCTTATATCGTGATTGGTTTATTCGTAGTATTCATGCTAATGAGAATGCGCCCAGCAAAGGGAGTTCGAAATATCACGACAACACAGTTAAAAGAAGAATTAAAGGATAAAAGTAAACAATTTGTAGATGTTCGTACCCCTGGTGAATATAAGGCCAACCATATTCGAGGGTTTAAAAATATTCCCCTTCACCAGATTGGACAAAAGGCTACGAAAGAGCTTTCCAAAGATAAAGAAGTAGTTGTTATTTGTCAAAGTGGTATGAGAAGTCAAAAAGCAAGTAAAGAGTTAAAAAAAATGGGATTCACTAAAATTACAAATGTAACTGGTGGCGTAAGCGCCTGGAGATAATAAGGAGGTAAATAGAATGAAACAACTAACTGCCAAAGAAGTAGAAACGATGTTAATTGAGAATAAAGATTTAAATCTTGTGGATGTCAGAGAGGTAGACGAAGTGGCGGCTGGAAAGATTCCTGGTGCTATTCATATCCCTCTAGGACTACTTGAATTTAGAATGCATGAATTAGATAAATCAAAAGAATATATTATGGTATGTCGTTCTGGTGGAAGAAGTGGGCGTGCATGTCAACTTCTAGAGTCAAATGGTTTTAAAGTTATTAACATGGCTGGTGGAATGCTAGACTGGGAAGGTAAAACAGAATAAATTTTTTTAAAGATAAATATACCCCTGTGGGTAATTAGTGGGAGGAATTGTAATGGAAATGGTAAAAACAGACTTTGTTCTAGATGCAAAAGGATTAGCTTGTCCGATGCCAATTGTTAGAACGAAAAAGGCAATCACTAGTTTAGAAGCAGGTCAAGTAATCGAAGTGCAAGCAACAGACAAAGGATCAAAAGCAGATATTCAAGCGTGGGCGAAAAGCTCCGGACATCAATATTTAGGTACGCTTGAAGATGGAAATGTTTTAAGGCACTTTATCCGTAAGGCTTCAGAAAATGAAGAAAAAGCGGAAAGAAAACATCCTAATGTAGCAAATAATGATGAGCTTGAGAAAAAGCTAGAATCCAATGGTAACATCGTAGTTCTTGATGTTCGTGAAACTGCAGAATATGCATTCAATCATATTCCAAATGCTGTTTCAATTCCACTTGGTGAGTTAGATACTCGACTAAACGAATTAAACAAAGAAGATGAGATTTATGTTGTTTGTAGAACAGGAAATCGTAGTGATTTTGCTGCACAAAAGCTTTCAGAAAAAGGATTCAACAAAGTATATAACGTAGTCCCAGGTATGAGTGAGTGGACTGGTAATTCAAATTCAATTACTAAATAACAAAATGAGTATATTTTTTTACAAAGTATAATACCATAGGGGGTAATCTGAAAATGACTGTTAAAGCTATGAATTCAAGTGAAGTAACAAAAAAAGTTTTTAATAAAGAAGAATTGTTTATCTTGGATGTACGTAACGAAAATGATTTCCAAGATTGGAAAATTGAAGGTGAGAACTTTGAATACCTTAACATTCCATACTTCGATCTACTAGATGGTGTGGAAGAAATTCTAGAAAAGATTCCAGCTGATAAGGAAGTACTTGTAGTTTGTGCCAAAGAGGGGTCTTCTGTAATGGTAGCTGAAATGCTTTCTGAAGCTGGCCGTACTGTTTCTTACCTAGTAGGTGGTATGAAAGCATGGAGTGAACATCTTGAGCCTGTTAAAGTTGGAGACTTAAAAGATGGTGGAGAAGTATATCAATTCGTTCGTATTGGTAAAGGGTGCCTATCTTACATGGTTGTTTCTAATGGTGAAGCTGCCATTATTGATGCAACTCGTATGACAGATATTTTCTTAGATTTTGCAAACAGCCTTGAAGCAAAAATCACACATGTATTTGATACACATCTACATGCAGACCATATTTCTGGTGGCCGTAAAATTGCAGAAAAAACAAACGCAACATACTGGCTACCTCCGAAAGATGCGACTGAAGTTACATTTACGTATCAACCACTTGAAGGTGGTCAAGATGTAACCATCGGTAATACTAAAATCAACATCCATGCTCTATACTCACCTGGACACACAATTGGTTCAACATCATTTGTAGTGGATGAACAATACCTACTATCTGGTGACATCCTATTCATCGACTCAATTGGTAGACCAGACCTTGCTGGATTGGCTGAGGATTGGGTAGGAGATCTTCGTGATAGCCTATATGCTCGTTACAGAGAGCTTTCAGAAGAACTGATTGTATTACCAGCTCACTTTATGATCATTGATGAGCTAAACGATGACGGAAGTGTAGCAGAAAAATTAGGTACTTTGTTTGCTAAAAACCACGGACTTAATATTGAAGATGAAGATGAGTTTAGAAAATTGGTAACAGAAAATTTACCACCACAACCAAATGCCTATCAAGAAATTCGTGAAACAAATATGGGTAAGATTACACCAGATGAAGAAAAGCAACGTGAAATGGAAATCGGACCAAACCGTTGTGCTGTGCGATAAAAAAAACAAATTATTGGAGGTATCTTCATGGAAGTAACAAAAGTTTTAGATGCAAAAGGACTAGCTTGTCCAATGCCAATCGTTAGAACAAAAAAGGCTATGAACGAACTAGAATCAGGTCAAGTATTAGAAATTCATGCTACAGATAAAGGAGCAAAAAATGACCTATCTGCATGGGCAAGTTCAGGTGGCCATGAGTTGGTTAAGCATGAAGAAGACGGAGATGTTTTAAAGTTTTGGATTAAAAAGGGTTAATAAAAAATAGGGGACCAAGATTTGGTCCCTTTTCTTAAAGGAGTGGGGAGACATGGATTTTGCCTTTATTATTACAATTTTCCTAATTGGTTTCGTAGGTTCATATATATCTGGAATGCTAGGAATTGGGGGTTCCATTATTAAATACCCAATGTTACTTTACATTCCACCACTATTCGGATTAGCTGCATTTAGTGCTCACGAAGTTTCTGGTATTAGTGCAGTCCAAGTATTTTTTGCAACAATTGGAGGAGTTTGGGCGTACCGTAAAGGTGGCTATCTAAATAAGTCATTAATCGCTTATATGGGTGTTAGTATTTTAATTGGTAGTTTTATTGGTGGATATGGTTCAAAACTAATGTCCGAAGGTGGCATTAACTTAGTTTATGGGATCCTAGCGTTAATTGCTGCTGTTATGATGTTTATCCCGAAAAAAGGGATAGATGATATCCCACTGGATCAAGTGAAATTTAATAAACCATTAGCTGCGATTCTTTCGTTAATAGTCGGGGTTGGAGCTGGTATTGTTGGTGCGGCTGGTGCTTTTCTATTAGTACCGATTATGTTAGTCGTATTAAAGATTCCTACAAGAATGACAATCGCTTCTTCACTAGCCATTACATTCATTTCATCAATTGGGGCTACAGTTGGTAAAATTACAACAGGTCAAGTTGAATACCTTCCAGCATTTATCATGATTATAGCAAGTTTAATTGCATCTCCTCTTGGAGCGATGGCAGGTAAAAAAGTGAACACTAAAATCCTACAAGTTATCTTAGCGCTGTTAATTACAGCAACTGCTATTAAGATTTGGATGGATATTCTGTAAATACCTTATAAACTAAGGAGTTTTATGATGCTAAAAAGAAAATCCCAAAAGAACTGTGTAAACGGTACTTGAGGCATTCGTCCAAATAAACCCCGGAATAAATACCTTCCTCCCATATGACCCGGGGTTTTAGTCTGGCTCCTGGTAGGAGTCATTATGTTGATACAGAAATTATTTTAAAAGAGGTGTAATGCCTCTTCTTTTTTTCTTTTTTTTACCAAATTTATAGTAAGATAAGTATAGTTATGAGGAATAAGGGGGAGGACGAATGGAAGGGCTTTTTAACATTCTAAGAGTACTACACATTATTGGCGGATTTACAGCTTTGCTTGTATTTTGGATTCCAATTGTGACGAAAAAGGGTGGGAAAATACATAGAAGAGTAGGGTGGATTTATGTTGGAGGCATGATTGCTGTTTCTATTTCTGCTTTTTATATGGGATTTTATCGAATCTTTACCACCGAAGTAGATGACATTGGAATGTACTCTTTTTCTTGGTTTTTAATTTTTATCTCGATCCTCAGTGGTGCTTCGGCATACTATGGACTACGTGTGTTAAAGCAAAAGAAGCGGATTTCTAGGCATCAAAATGTTTTGGATCTATCCTTTTCCATTTTACTTATTTTGTCGGGAGTAGGGATTGGGATTTATGGATGGACCATTGATGTGGCGCTTATCACATGGTTTCCACTGTTAGGTATTGTGTTAGGGAGTGTACAATTGGCTTATTGGCTACGCAAGCCTTCAAAGAAGATGCACTGGTTTTTCGAACATATAAGTGGGATGTTAGCTTGCTGTATAGCAACAATTACAGCATTCTTAGTATTTGGAGGACCTAGACTTTTGAATATTGAAGGTGATTCTATACTTCTCTGGTTTTTACCAACTATCCTTTTAACACCTGTCATAATAGGCTACTCCGTCTATTACAATAAAAAGTTTGCTGGCAAACTAAGAAAACAAAATAAAGCAATCTAACTTATGCTTTCATAAATATAGCTTTTTAAACGGTGTCGGAGAACACCGTTATTTCTTTGTTTTTTTCCAGATAAATAAAAAAAAGAAGTGAAACCAGGTGGTTTTCACTTCTTAACTGGTTGTTCATTGGGCAACATTGGCGAATTGATATAAAGGTCTTACAGAGTGCTCATCTAGTATCATAATTTTTGATGAATGAGCCTTATGTTCTTCGTAAGCTGATAATAACTCATGGTAAAACCCAACTATTAGTCTGCTATACAATATATTTTCCTCTGAAAATATACCTGATCTATTTAGAAGTATATTCTCATACTTTTCATTAAGTTTTCGAGTTTTCTTTAATAATTTTTGAGCATCTCTCATTCTCAGGGTATCTCTGAATTCTTCTAAATAGAAAGAAGTATCCTTTTTTATTTCTTTTGTGATCATTTGGTTCAATTGACTGTTAACTATAGGTACTTCATCCCGAATATACTGGTTTACCATAATTAAGTCTGTTGCTAAAGGTTTATCTAAGAAGTTTAAATAAATTTGTAGTGTATTATACGAGTCCCACATGGGATTGTGTTTATCACCAACAAAGGAAAGACCGTACTTTTCCAGCGCATGTTCGACTGAGAGGGTCGATTTTGACACTCTTTTTGCAAATATCCCTTGAAAATCAATGTATCGCTTTTCTATTTTTTGAATCGTCGTTAGCGGGATATCATGACATTCAGCATCCAACTTTAATCGTAGTAAGTCACTTGTTGACCAAGAGAAGAATCGCGTGCGTTTAACTCCACCAATCCAGAATAAAAACTCTTTAAACACTTGTTTAAAGTTAGGCGCAAATAGTAAATCTTCATCCATAATTCCTGTTAACTCTTTACAAAAACTAGAGAGAGGATTTCGATTCTTTGGTTTGATGTATTGGTCAAAGTAGCTAATTTCTTTAGTGGCTATATCATATTTGACTGCCCCTAATCGAATGGCTTCCATTTCAGAAAATGGTGTACCTTCTAGGGAACAAAACATTTCAAAGTCAAAAAAGATATATTGCTGAATTGTTGCCATGATTCCTGCCTCCTTTCCAACAAAATATTATACAGGACACCGCTAATTGCGGAAAGGAGTAAATAATACCAAAGGCATTGTTATAAAGAAATATTCTAATAAAGAAAATCTATCATGGAGAATTAGTACTATTTATGCCTCTTAACCCCATAAAATAAAAGTATGGAAGGGGGTGCTTTAATGAGGATTCATGTCGTTCAATATGGAGATACTTTATGGAAAATCGCTAATCAATATCAAGTTCCCATAAATAGATTGGTAGAGGTCAATAAACTACCATCGACCAATGCAATCATCCCAGGTTTGGCTTTATATATACCGGAGGCAAGCCCCACCATTATCCGTCACTACCAATTAAAAGCAGGAGATATGCTTTGGCGAATTGCGAATCAATTTCAAACCACTGTACAGTCTATACTACGCGAAAATCCGAATGTAAATCCTACTCAATTATATATTGGCCAGCATATCAGCATACCCACAAGCTTAAAAAATCAACTACAAACCTTAGGTTTTTATGTTCCATATAATGTGAATGAATTCTTACCCAAATTCAGAGAACTAGCCAGAAATCTAACATACTTAGCAGTTGTCTCTTACTCTTTTACGAATGAGGGATATGCTTATGTATTGTTAGATGATACAACCATCGTTTCAGAAAGTAACCGTATAGGTGTAGTACCACTTTTAATGATAAGAAATGTTATTAACGATGAATTTAGTGCAGAACTTGTTGGAGGTGTACTAGAAGATCCGCAAAAACGAAGAAACTTAGTTGCAAGCTTACTAAACTTTGTCAGACAAAGGGGGTATGGTGGAGTTAGCTTAGACCTTGAATTCATTCCTCCACAACGAAGAGGAGACTTTATTAGCTTCTTAAGAGAATTAAAAATAGCACTAGGTTCTCTCCTTTTACATGTAAACGTTCATGCCAAATCGGAGGACCTACCAACCAATCGAATTGTTGGTGGATATGATTATCGTGCTATCGGGCAAATTTCTGATATTGTGGCGGTCATGACAATTGATTATGGTTATCCGACAGGACCTCCAGACCCAATTGCACCTATATGGTGGATGAATAATGTGGTCCGATATGCCACTAACTTAATTGACCGTAGAAAACTTCAAATCGCATTCCCGTTATATGGTTATGATAAGCGGGTAATTGATAATCAAACAAGTGCCAGGTCTGTCTTGGGCATGCAAAATCTCGCCATTTCCACATCTACCACTATTCAATATGACACAAATGCTGAGTCACCGTGGTTTAGATATTGGAGAGGCGCCGAGGAACACGTTGTATGGTTTGAGGATATTAGAAGCTACAGTGTAAAGTATGGTTTAGTTGATTTTTATCAATTATTAGGTGTTACCTATTGGCAATTAGGTCTAGATGCTCCACATAATTGGGCCTATGTGAATGATAATATTATAGTCGATAAAATAAGGTGAAATCCTCCTCAACAGTAAGGAGGATTTTTTGTGTCCATAAGAGGACGAGCATGAAACTTAATTTTAAAATTTTCAAAAGATAATAAAATATTATGTTGACACATTTATACAGGTTGTTTAGAGTTATAATTGTTAGAATATTCTCCATAGGGAGAAAGCACCATTTATGGAATAAAAGGGGGACAGTTTTTTTACAGTTTACTGTAAACGCTTGCATATTGGAGGAGGGGAATAAAATGAAAATTAAAGGGTTTTTATTAGTTGTCATGTTGATGTTTGCTAGTATTCTAGTAATCGCATGTAGTAGTGACAGCAGTGACGGAGATACTACTGAAAAAGATACTGAAAATGAAAGTAATGAGAATGTAACAGAGAACGAAAGTGAAAAAGATCCAGTTGAACTAGTTATGTATAGTTGGAGACCGGAAGACAGAGAAATGTATGAAGAAGCAATCGCTGCTTTTAATGAACAATATCCACACATTAACGTTGTTTTCCAACCTTATAAGTCAACAGAATATAACACGATTTTAACGAATGCACTTGTTTCAGGAGAAGGTCCGGATATTATTCAGTTACGACCATATTCAGGGGCTGAAACCATTGCAGATAATGGATACATAATGCCTCTTGATGACCTACCTGGCATTGAAAATATCAATGAACAGTACTTGGATGCGGCAAGAGGAACTGACGGAAAAGTTTATGGAGTACCTTTATCATTAAATTCAGGTGTTATTTGGTATAACACCAAGCTATTTGAAGAGAATGGTATTGATATCCCTACTACATGGGAAGAATTTTTAGCAGCTTGTGAAGAATTAAAACAAAACGATATTATTCCGATTGCGCAATCAGGAAGAGCTGCCTATGTTCTTTCATTACTTCATGGGGTAGTTGCTCCAACAGCTTATGATGGTAATGAATTCGTAACAGATGTATTAGAGAATGGTGCAACATTAGAAGATTCTAGATTTGTAGAATCGGTTGAGAGAATGCAAGAATTAGTTCCATATTTTCCTGAGAATTTCATAGCTCTAGAGGATAATGATGCGAAAACTTTATTCTTTACTGAACAAGCAGCTATGTATATCAATGGAGACTACAGATTAGCAACATTTGAAGAAACAGCTCCAGATTTACCAATTGGGGTAATTCCTGGTCTTGCAGCTGAAAAAGGTGAAGACCCAGTTGTAATGACATGGGTAGACGGATCTTATGCAGCTGTACAAAATACGGATCATCCAGAAGAAGCTAAATTATTTATGGAATTCCTAGCTTCACAAGAGTTTGGAAAAATCTTCAGTGATGGTGTGAATCGTTTAAGCGCCATTAATGGTGTAGAAGCTGAGCATCCAATCGTTAAACAAATTGCTGCAGCAAGTGATAAGAGTGCTACTCCTTACCTAATGCTTGTACATTTTGGTGAAGGTGAGCCTACAACAAAGACTGTTTTTGAAAATGCTCTTCAAGGAATGTTCCTAGGTGAAATTTCAATTGAGGATGTCATTAAACAAGCACAAGAAAATGCAGATCGAGCAGCAGCTGAATAAATTCGAATCATAATAGGGAAGTGGCCGGCCTTTAAAAAGGTCGGCCCTTCATTTCATAAGGAGGGATATCATGCCAGAGATTAAACCTAACACATCCGTTCAGTTACCAAAGACTCCTTTAAAAAAGAAACGTAACTATCGAAAGCATTTAGTCCATTTATTTTTACTTCCAGCGGTCCTATTATATGGTGTTTTTCAACTGTATCCTTTGATGACAGCGGTAGTGAACAGTTTTTATTCCTGGGATGGCTTTGTAAAGGATTCGTTTATCGGGTTTGAAAACTTCATTACATTGCTAACAGAATCACCCCATAAAGAAACGTTCCTTAATGCATTTAAACATAACTGGGTATACTTTTTTGTCAATGTATTTTCCGAATTAGCAGTGGCATTTTTATTAGCTCTTTTAATACATAGCAAAATTAAAGGAAAAGAGTTTTTTAAAACGGTATTTTTCCTACCGAAGCTTTTATCCGTTATCGTCATTGGTTTCTTGTTTAGTTTAATTTTGAATCCAACGACAGGTGCTCTTAATACGTTCCTAAAGGCAATTGGTTTAGACTTTTTAGCTCAGCCATGGTTAGGAAGTATGGATACAGCATTAGTGACGGTTATATTCGTTAATAGCTGGGCTGGGATTGGATTCTCCATGCTTATTTTCTTAGCAAGCCTTCAGTCCATAGACAAAGAGATTTTTGAAGCAGCAAAAATTGACGGAGCTTATGGTCTAAAGATGTTATTTAAGATTACTATCCCAATGTCAATGAACGCTCTAATGGTCATGACCATTCTAACTTTTATTGGTGCATTTGAGACCTTTGAACTTATCTTTGCGATGCAGGGATCATCAGGTGGACCATATTATTCTACCGATGTTTTAGCTACTTATTTCTATCGTCTAGCATTTGGTTCAGCTGACGGTGGTCAGTCCATTGGTCTTGGTTCTGCTTTAGCCGTAATATTATTCCTTATTATCGCAACAGCAACAGCCATTCTATTATTCTACTTTAAACGAAAAGACTTCGAGAGATAGGAGGAGAGTACTTTGCGAGCAAAATGGCCGATTCAAACTGGTAAATATTTAATTTTAATCTTAACTACCTTAATCATCGCATATCCAATCTTTTTAATGATTATGTCATCATTTAAAAGTCAGCTAGAAATTTTCACTTCTCCTTTAGGGTTACCGAAGAGCTTTTCACTAGAGAATTATGTGACCGTTTGGGAAAAGGTGAATTTTTCAGGATACTTTTGGAACAGCTTAATCGTCAGTGTTTCTTCAGTATTCATTGTTATTTTTGTTTCATCATTAGCAGGGTTTTACTTGGCTAGATTTCAGTTTAAATGGAATCCCTTCATATTATTCTTTTTTATGATTGGATTGATGCTTCCTATGAAACTAGCTATCATTCCTTTGTATCTAATTATGAAAGACCTTGGCTTACTTAATACTTTGTATTCTCTTATTGCCGTTTACGTTGCAGGGGGAATTCCGTTTGCCGTCTTTTTATTCTATGGTTTTTTCCGTACTCTACCAAAGGATTTGGAACAGTCTGCTAGAATGGATGGATGTAACGAGTTTCAAGTTTACTATAAAATTGTCCTTCCGTTAATGAAACCATCAATTGCAATCGTAGGTATTGTAAATTTAGTTAACGTTTGGAACGATTTCTTCTATCCACTTATATTTATAAGAGATGAAGCACTACGCACCATTCCATTAGGGATGCTTACGTTATTTGGAGAATACGATACACAATGGAACTTGCTATTTGCAGGACTTACACTATCCTCGTTGCCGTTGTTAATCGCTTTCTTGTTTGCATCCAGAACCTTCATCGATGGATTAACGTCAGGAGCTGTTAAGTAATGGAGAAATGGATTACATTTGATTTGGACGGTACACTCATGCAAAACCCCTTCGTGGAGTGGGTTTTTCCAGAAATAGAATCGACTGTATTGGAAAAAGCAGGGGGAGAACTACAAGTTAAAGATGCGTTAGTTGCAGAACATAACCGAAGAATGAAGGAAAATCTGATAACGGAAGCCTATGATTGGGATGATATTTTAAAACAGTTTTTACAAGAGAGTGACATTGACCTTCAAATTGATATTGAGGAGCTTGTTATTAAGCATTCGATCCATCCCAAGGTTTATCTTTTAGAAAATGAGATTATTGACACCCTTTTAAAGATCAAGGGGAAGGGCTATCAATTAGCTGTTGCAACGAATGGATATTATAAATATCAATTTCCAGTTCTTGAAACACTCCAATTAAGTGGATTATTTGACCTTACGATTACACCAGAAGAAGTTGGGTATGCAAAACCTGATGTAAGGATGATTCAATCTCTGTCTAATAAAGGAAAAATTTTAGCACATGTCGGCGATCGGATTGACCACGATGTGAATATAGCAAACCAACTAGGAATTCCGTCTGTCTTAATCATGAGGAGACTTCCTGAGGAGTATACAAAACTCACGCCAATTGAAAGAGCTAAGCATCCGGGATGTATAGATTTGTGTAGGCAGAAATGGGAAAAAGAAACAAGAAATGAGTTTGGTCCATTTACTAGCGAGTTAGTTCCTACTTATATTATCCATTCTATTACGGAATTAGAAACATGCCTAACGAAATGATGAGGAAGGAAAACATTTATGCATAACGGTGGACTTACTCTCCTAAAAGAGTCTCTGCAATTTGTAAAACCTTCTGAGAGAAATGCTGCCCAATATATACTGGAACATCCAGATGAGGTTATTCACTATTCTGTTCAGCGACTTGCAGAAGAAAGCAATTCTAGTGATGCTGCAATCATTCGATTATGTAAAACCTTAGGACTTAAAGGTTTTAAGGATTTAAAAATAAGGATTGCAGGTGATCTACAATTAGCATCAACCATTCGGCATGAGTATAGTGAAATTGATCCTGGAGATGATATTCCGACTCTAATGAAAGCACTCGCCAATAACCATACAAGCTCATTGCAGCAATCCTATCAATCGCTGGATTATAGGTCCATACAAAAAGCAGTTGAGTATTTAACAAATGCAAATAAAATAGATTTTTATGCAGTTGGAGCTTCCCAATTAGTGGCTCAAGATGCTCAACTTAAATTTTCTAGAATCGGTAAAAGCTGTACGGCGTATCCTGACTTTCATATGCAGCTCATATCAGCTGTTAACCTGTCAAGTCGTGATGTTGCGGTGGGTATATCGTATTCTGGAGAAACAAACCAGGTTATTTCTGCAATGAAAGAGGCAAAGAAGGCAGGAGCTATTACAATCACAATCACTAAGTTTGGAAGTAATACACTGAATAGGCTTAGTGATTTGAATATAGGAATCATTGCTAATGAATCCGACATCCGGAGTGCAGCCACATCATCCCGAGTTGTCCAGCTCTATATTATTGATTGCCTATACACAGGTACAGTTGGCGCGAACTATGACCAAGCGATCCAAACATTAGAGAAATCTAGAAAAGTCATAAAAGGTGGTAGCACATAATGAAAAAAAGAGGTACTCTCCAATTAGATTGGAAGTACCTCTTTTTTTGCGAGTTATAAAGATTCTTCTTTGCTCTCTTGATAACGAACCTTTACGTGTTTCGATTGGCGTTTCTTCTTAAACAAATAACCTATAATTAAAAGTACAGCAACAGCAGCTAAGATAATACTTAACTCTTCTTTTACAAATGAAGCGGATGCGGCACCGTAAAAATAAAACAAGGTTCCGACAATATAGAATTTAACAGCCCTTCCAATGGCAGCATAACCGATAAGCTTCCAAAAAGAGAAATGAAAACAACCGGACAAAATCGTAAACACTTTAAAGGGAATGGGTGTAAAAGCACCAATGAGAATGGCGGCTTCTCCATTTTTGTTAAATTTCTCTGAAGCAGCATCAATCCACTTTTTCTTTAACAATTTATAAAGGACAGATTCCCCTAACACTTTCCCAATTAAATAACCAATGGGTGTACCTAACAAGCAAGCGATATAACCAATGGTTGCTAGCCATAGTGCATTGGATGGATCTAAGATACTTAATGAAACTTGGAGGAAAAAGGCTGGAATCGGAAAGATGATTGCATCTAGGAAAGAATGTAAAAACATACCGATAAAGCCAAACTTTTCAAAAAACTCAACGACCGATTCAACCATGTATTGTAACCCCTTATATTCAGTCTGTAGTCATAGAAGCTTCCTATGACCATCATATCATTTTTATCAAAAAAAATAGTGAAAAGTATGTAGAATTTTTTACTATGCTAGGAGTATACAGATGAAGGGATTCTTGAAGTAAAGGAATAGATTTCCAAAAACTCTATATTACTATCATATTTTAAAACTTTAGAACTACGACATGTTTTTTTCTAAACTCCTTTTAAAAATTTATATTCATGAACGATTTCGCAAAAGATAAAGGAAATCATGTTATTGGAGGCAATTTGTTATGCCCGAGCTTCCTGAAATGGAGAATTATCGACGATTTTTAGAACAAAAACTGAAAGGACAAATCATTTCAAGTGTTGAAATCAATCGAGAAAAATCCATCAATGTACCAGTTGACCAAATTATGAAAAATGTAGTGAAACATGAAATTACTTCTATCGAAAGAAGGGCCAAGCATTTATTATTTCACTTGGACCATGGAATGGTATTGCTGTTACATTTAATGCTAGGTGGATGGATGTTTTTTGGAACAAATGCGGAGAAGCCAGATCGAACGATTCAAGTTAAATTATCCTTTGGTGCCAATCATTTATTCTTTATTGGATTAAGGTTAGGGTACCTTCATTTACTGACAAAGGATGAAGTTGCGAATGAACTAAATGACCTAGGTCCAGAACCATTAGATGTGAGTTTTACCCTCCCTGCTTTTATGAACTTGGTTGAAGGTAGAAGGGGGCGATTAAAAACAAAGCTCGTAGACCAACAGTTTATCTCAGGAATAGGGAACTGTTATTCGGATGAAATTTGTTATCATGCCCAACTGTTACCCACACGTAATTTGAATGAGTTAGAGCAAGGTGAAACCCAGCAACTGTATCACTCGATTCGACATGTTTTAAAACAGGCTACACATGAGGGAGGATACATGGAGAATCCACTATACAAAGGTGACACATTGACTGGATCCGTTGTGACAAAAGTCTATGACCGTGAAGGTGAAAGATGTAGCAGATGTGGTTCAACCATTATAAAAGAAATGATTTCCTCCCGAAAAACGTTTTACTGTAAAGGGTGTCAAAAATAGTTGCAAGATAGAAGGAGATTTCATGAGGTTTGGATGTCATGTAAGTATAAGAAATGGCTATCTAGCTGCTGCCCAGCATGCACTGGAACTACAGGCTACTGCTTATCAATTCTTTCCTAAAAATCCGAGGAGTTTGTCAGTAAAGGATTTTGATAGGGAGGATGGAAAACGTTGTAGGGATTTTTGTGAAGAACATCAGCTAATTTCAATTACCCACACACCATATCCGACTAGCTTAACGCCTTCCCAAGGTAAAAGAGAATTAACCATTCAATCCCTATTAATTGATTTGGAAATATCTGGAGTTGTTGTCCATTTTGGATCCGAATAATCTACTTTCGAGTTATCACCTTATGATTGATGCTTTTTTCTTTTGATAAAAACAAACGTAATGATTAAAGCTAGCAACGCTAGAGAACCGATAATCCCTAGCATCCCATTATTTTCAGTAGTTGCAACGTCTTCACCTGCTGCTATTTCTGTAGATGTAGTTTCAGCTCCAGTAAGAAGAGTAGTGGCTTGCTGTCCCTCAACCACTTTAATGTCTTCCTCACCTAGTACTTCATACAAATAGTTAGCATGTTCTTCAGTGTATGGAGAAATTCCAATCTCTACATGATTCTCCTCAGGTGAGGTATGTGTAACAAACATACCTTGCTCCTCCAACTCCGCAGCATGATCTTCAAATAAAAATTGGTCAACTTTACTTTGTTTTTGTAAGATCTTCTCTGAACTTGCGAACGTACCGCTCAATTGTACAAAGACTAAGCAAAACCCCATAATCATTGGCATTAAGAACTTTTTAATCATTTTTTGTTCCTCCTCATGTTATTCTTTTAATCCCTCAGCGATTTTTACCGCTTCTTCTTGTGAAATAAGGCCACTAATCATGTAGTGAATGTTGTCCTTATCAAAATGTAGCTCAGAATCATAATCTGAACCGGATACATAGGCCGTTATCCCGTTTATCTCAACCTGTTGACTGCTTGGGAAGTACAATTCTTGCTCTGTTATTTCAGCAATTATTAAATAGGACTGTTCATCAGAAACATAAGTAAATATTACTTTCTTTTGTTGCTGATTGTTCACGGAAAGTGTATGGATACGTTCCAATTCAAAGCCCGTGGGAACATAGGTTGGAAGCAGGAGTGAAGTGCCTAAAATGTCTTTCGCCTCTCCCGCAGTCTCTATGTCTTCATCTTTTACATTTGGACCATCCATAGGCGTTGTTGTATCATCTTCAAACAAGAGTTGTGGCCCATTAGTAGGATTCTGTTGTTGGTTATTGTCTTGTAACAAGAATGTGCTAATTATGACCAAAATGCTTGCTACTCCAAGACCGATTGAATACAGCCACTTATGGCTTACCTTTCTTTTCTTTTTCAGTTCATGCTTACCCGTACCATTATTTGAAGCTTCAATCTTTCGTTTAATGTCCTCTTTCATTTTGGAGGTGAATTGGATATCAGAAAAAAGCGTATCGTCAGCCTCTGACTTTATCGTTTTCTTCAAGTCGTACTTCCGATGCTTCATTGATCGAATCCCTCCTTTTGTAATAACTTCTTTAACTGACCTCTTGCCCGATGTAACCTAGCGCGAATGGTGCCTTCAGGAAGACTAGAAGCAATACTGATTTCAACTGTTGAAAAATCAAGATAATAATAAAGGTAGAGTACTTCTTGGTGTGGCTTTGATAAGGAAACTAGATGTTTTAAAATTTCTGTTTTATGAAGCCGATTCATTACTTCTTCTTCAACCGTGTGATAATTGCTCGTTTTTAATGCGGTTGGATCCGTTGTTTCTTCAGATTTAAATGCTTTTAACCCTAATTTATCTTTACACAAGTTAATGGTAATCCTGATTAACCAAGTCTTCACACTGCTATTCCCTTGGAACTTATTCCAATTTCTATAGGCACGAATAAAGGTTTCCTGGCAAATATCCTCTGCTAGAAAACGGTCTTGTACATAAAAGAAGGCAGTTCTAAGAACAATTTGGCCATAAAGATCCATCATTTGTTCAAGTGCTTCCTCTGCATTTTTCGAGAAGTGTAAGTCGTTTTTTTTCTGGAAAGGCCTCTCCATTTGAACACCTCCGCACTATTAGACTGCCTTAGTCTAGTATCCGCTACATATATTTTGTATTTTATTGAGGGAATTTTACGCATTCGTTCCCTGAGTCGAGGAGAAATGTTAATAGAGGGAACGCAAACCCACGAAGCTGGACAGACTTCGGTGTAATATCGCTTCAACTGAATAAAACTCACCTTATAATACATCCTAATATAAAGGAACTATTGTCAAACATTGTATAAGGGGGAGTTAAAACGATGTCCTTAACACCCGAGCAAAGGATTCAATTACATGAATTTAATAACCTCACGAAATCACTAAGTTTTAATATGTATGATATTTGCTATACCAAAACAAAAGAAGAGCGAGAGAAGTATATTGAGTATATTGATGAGCAGTACAGCGCTGAGCGCCTTACTCATATTTTGCAAAATGTGGCTGATATCATTGGGGCTCATGTTTTAAATATAGCCAAACAAGACTATGTTCCACAGGGGGCGAGTGTGACGGTTCTTGTTTCAGAAGGTCCTGTTGTTGAAGTCCCTACGGAACAGTTCGAAGAGTCTCCTGGTCCTTTACCAGATAATGTGGTTGTCCAATTGGATAAAAGTCACATCACTGTACATACTTATCCAGAGTATCATCCGAATGAAGGGATTAGTACATTTCGAGCAGATATTGATGTGTCTACTTGTGGAGAAATTTCTCCTTTAAAAGCTCTACATTACATGATTCATTCTTTTGATACAGACATCATGACGATCGATTATAGGGTGAGAGGTTTTACAAGGGACGTAAATGGTCATAAACTTTTTATTGATCATGACATTAACTCTATTCAAAATTACATCCCGGATGAAATTAAAGAACAGTACGATATGATTGACGTTAATATTTATCAGGAGCATATCTTTCATACAAAGTGTAAATTAAAGGAGTTTGACCTTAGTAATTACCTGTTTGGTAAGAGAAAAGAGGACATTGAGCCTGAAGAAGAGAAAGAGATCACGGAAAGACTTCAGAAGGAAATGGACGAGATTTTCTATGGTAAGAATATGGATGATCATAGACATTAAAAGAGCCAGTGACTCTAACGGTTAAGAGTCACTGGCTTTCTATTAGTGATTTGAATGGACATTCCTAGAATCTTTTCTAGGAAAAACAAAATAAGAGACTGAAATAGCAAGGTCAATTCCTAGAACGAGTGTCCATATTTTTAATAGGTGAGTCAATGCTTCAGTTCTTGCATGGTCGTTAATCATGTAGACCATTAGAAGTAATAATGCTGCACCAATTAAATATGCGAGAACGTGTTTTAGCCAGCCGGCAATTTCATGCTTGGCATGGTCCAGTCCAAACCGTTTTTGAGGTTTTTCCCTTGTTTTTAAAATGTAATATTGAAACCTCGTGTCTGCCCATTGAATCATACTTTTTCCATAGGCAATGGAAACTCCAATGTAGATTGCGGCAATTCCATGAGCAAGGTTCGCAGTAGCTCCCCCTAACAAATCGTAACTCGTTGCAATCAATAACACCAGATCAATAAGAGGCGTTAATGCTAGAAATATGAACCCTAGCTTCTCTTTTTTCCAAATATATCGAATAAGAAGCCCCAGTATGATGACAATCCAAAACCCTATTTCACAGGCTACGATTAACCAACCAATTAAACTCACTCATTTTCCCCCTTTTGGAATCGGACCTTTCCAGTACAGTTGTATTATAAAAAGTATAACATCAAAATTTTAACAGTACAACTGTATTATAAAATTTGCTTGAAGTAGAACTTGCTTGATAAAATAGAATCATGCCAAAACTAGTTGATCATGAAAAACGAAAGAAACAAATTGCTGAAGCCACGTGGAAAGTGATTGTTGAACAAGGTATGAAAGGTGCCACAGTTCGAAATATAGCGAAGGAGGCAGGGGTTTCTCTAGGTGCACTAAGACATTATTTTTCAAGCCAAGAAGAATTACTTACCTACTCGATGGAACTTGTTAAGGTGAGAGTTACGGAAAGAGTCACCCAAATAGCGCTTCAGAACTTACCGCCTAAGGAAAAAGTGATAAAAATGCTATTAGAGATGATTCCTACCACTCCTGAAACTGTTGTGGAAATGGAAGTTTGGTTTTCATTTATTACCCAAATGAGGTTCCATGAACAGAAGGATAGTGGGAATCAGGACGGTATTTTTGAAGGAATTATTCATCTAATGGAATATTTAAACCAACAAGGCCATTTAAAGAAAGGAATAGATAAAGATATTGAAACAGAACGACTGTATGCGATTATAGATGGTCTAGCATTACATGCCATGTTAGAGCCTCAACGTTTAAATAAAGATAGAGTTACGTTATTATTAAAAAGTCACTTAGATGAAATTTGGAACGAAACTGAGAATTGAAGGTGTACTAGAAATGAATCCCATTCCAGACCGCATTATAGAGGATTTAGATATTTTATTTGTTGGGTTTAATCCGAGTTTACGTTCTGCTGAAACGGGCCATAACTTCGCCAACCCTAACAACCGGTTTTGGAAGATCTTGTTTGAATCTGGATTAACGGAAAGAAAGTATAAATCTGAAGAAGATACATCTCTGTTAGAAATGGGGTATGGTTTTACCAATATTGTAGCTCGCCCTACAAAAGCAGCAGATGAAATTACGAAGGAAGAATATAAAGAGGGTAGAGAAATCTTAAAAAAGAAGATCGAGAAGTACAAGCCCAAAATTGTTTGCTATGTTGGGAAAGGTGTCTACCAGCAATATAGTGGAAGAAAATCAATCCCTTGGGGCAAACAAGAGGAACCAATGGTGCCTGGAACAATCGATTTTGTCGCCCCTTCTTCAAGTGGGTTAGTTCGAATGAAAATTGAAGAAGTGATTGGCATTTATAAGGAGCTTCCTCTTATTCTTCACGCCATACATGATCATAGATAACAACTAGAGAGGAAGTAGGAGGAGATTGATTTGAAACTAGTATCATGGAATGTAAATGGAATCCGTGCCTGTGTGGGGAAAGGTTTCCTAGATTATTTCAAAGAGGTGGACGCAGATATTTTTTGTATCCAAGAATCAAAGCTGCAAGCGGGACAAATTGAGCTAGAGTTAGAAGGATATTATCAATATTGGAATTATGCTGAAAGAAAAGGCTATTCGGGAACTGCTGTATTCACAAAGAAACAACCTTTGTCTGTTCACTATGGTGTAGGGGAGGCAACTGACGAGCCCGAAGGAAGAATTATTACCCTTGAATATGAATCTTTCTATTTAGTGAATGTGTATACCCCAAACTCCAAAAGAGATTTAGCTAGATTAGAAGAAAGGTTGGTTTGGGAAGATACATTAAGAGACTATCTTGTTGAATTAGATCAAAAGAAGCCTGTTATTTATTGTGGGGACCTTAATGTTGCACATGAGGAAATTGACTTGAAAAATCCAAAATCCAACCTTAAAAACTCTGGATTCACACAAGAAGAGAGAGGTAAAATGACAACGCTTCTTCAATCAGGGTTTGTGGACAGTTTTAGATACTTATATCCTAATAGAGAAGACGTATACACGTGGTGGTCCTATATGAACAAAGTCCGGGAACGAAATATTGGATGGCGGATTGATTATTTCATTACTTCTAATAGGATTTCAGGGTTGATTAAAGACGCTCAAGCTCATTGTGAAGTAATGGGTAGTGACCATTGCCCCGTTTTATTAGATATTGATTTAACGGTCTAGAAGAAAGGTTTTGTCCACCCCCATAGATTAAAAAAATTACTAAGGGATGATAAATGAAAAATGATTTTTAATCTTTTGGTCTATTTTTTTATGATTATTACTGTAAGCGTATTCAACGCCTATACTTTAAAGTTTGTTCAACAGACCTATAGCTGATAGACATAGTGATGGATGAAGGACAGGGAGATAATTATACTAGGTGAATCTTAAGTAGAGGTTAAAGGGTTTATGGAAGAAACCATTGATAATGAATACATAAACGTCAGTATTCTTGTGTTTTGTTTTATACCCTTACCCCTTTAAGCACATTTCACATAATATCAAGAAATGCACACAAATAGTGCATAAATTCTTGATATTTAATTGGTATATTGGGAGGGACAACAACTTATAACAAAGGAGCAGAAAAATGTCAACTGTACAACCATTAGATCGAATTGCATTTGAGTTTGGGCCGTTTACGGTATATTGGTATGGGATTATTATCGGATGTGGAATATTTTTAGGATGGTGGTTAGCAAGTAGAGAAGCTAAAAAGCAAGGATTACCTCAAGATATGTTTTCAAATTTATTATTATGGGCAGTCCCTATTTCTATTGTAAGTGCACGAATTTATTATGTGATATTTGAATGGGGATACTATTCAAATAATATTGGACAAATCTTTCAGATATGGGAAGGTGGTATTGCCATTCACGGAGCGTTAATTGGAGCAATAATCACGACCTTTGTCTTTACGAGAAAACATAATGTTTCCTTTTGGAAGTTAGCTGATATAGCTGCACCAAGCATTATCTTAGGACAAGCTATTGGACGCTGGGGTAATTTTATGAATCAGGAGGCGCACGGTACAGAAGTTTCTAGAGAATTTTTAGAAGGTCTGATGCTACCAGAAGTTATCATCAATCAAATGTATATAGAGGGCACTTACTTTCATCCTACTTTTTTATATGAATCCTTATGGAACCTCTTAGGATTTGTTTTATTAATTAGTATAAGGAGATTGACAATAAGGAACGGAGAGTTATTTTTAACTTATATTATTTGGTATTCCTTTGGGCGCTTTTTCATTGAAGGAATGAGAACAGACAGTTTAATGCTTACGGATTCATTAAGGATTGCACAAATAATCTCTATAATTTTAATCATTGTTAGTACAATGTTGATTTTTATTAACAGAAAAAGGGAAACTACTAAAAAGAATACTTAATCTTAAACAAAGAAAGGAGACATATAAATGGACCATAGTACAAAAGATGGTCATCACCACCATCATTCACATGGGCCAGATACAAAAGATAGTCATCATAACCATGTTCATGATTCTGAAATGACTGCTGGCAGTCAACATCAAAATAATCATGATCATCAACATCATAGTCACACTGATCACAATACACATCATGGCCATATGATTGAGGATTTTAAGAAAAGATTTTGGGTTTCTCTTATTGTCACCATTCCAATTCTAATTCTTTCTCCAATGATTCAAATGTTTCTTAATGTTGACTGGAGATTCCCTTTAGATATGTATATCCTTTTTGGCTTATCCTCTTTCGTTTTCTTTTATGGAGGATGGCCATTCCTGACTGGTGCTAAAGATGAATTAAGGCAAAAGGAACCAGGGATGATGACACTTATCGCATTGGCCATTGTTGTTGCCTATGTTTATAGTGTAATGGCAACCTTTGGCTTAACGAAAGGCGATTTTTACTGGGAATTAGCCACCCTTATCGATATTATGCTTCTCGGTCATTGGATTGAGATGAAGTCAATCATGGGTGCATCTAGGGCCTTAGAGGAATTAGTAAAACTAATGCCTAGTGAAGCACATCGAATAATGGAAAATGGGGAAATTGAAGATGTTCAGATTAAAGAGTTAAAGGAAGGAGATATAGTATTAGTTAAACCAGGGGAAAAACTTCCGGTTGATGGAAAAATAACGGAAGGAAATTCTTCTATTGATGAATCTATGTTAACTGGTGAATCCGCTCCAGTTGAAAAGGGACAAGGAGATCAAGCAATCGGAGGATCTATCAACGGTGAAGGCTCTTTAACTGTTCAGGTGCAAAAAACAGGGGAATCTACATACTTGTCTCAAGTTATTAACTTAGTCAAAGAAGCACAAGCGACTAAATCAAGAACACAGGATCTTTCTAATCGTGCTGCCAAGTGGCTATTCTATCTAGCTTTAGGTGTGGGTATTTTAACTTTAGTGGTTTGGCTTTTGCTAGGTTATTCCTTCTCTTTTGCACTGGAGAGAATGGTAACGGTCATGATCATATCTTGTCCACATGCCTTAGGACTTGCAGCTCCACTTGTTGTGGCTGTATCAACAGCCATTTCAGCTAAAAAAGGGCTTCTTATCAGAAATCGAGCTCATTTTGAGAATGCTCGTAAAATTAAAGCTGTCGTTTTTGATAAGACTGGAACATTAACGAAAGGTGAATTTGGTGTAACTAATATCCAAACTGAAAACGGGTTTTCTGAGCAAGAAGTAATTCAGCTTGCAGCTTCTCTTGAATCCCAGTCACAGCACCCTATTGCGACTGGAATTGTAAAGGAAGCAAAGTTCCGTAATTTAGAATTTAGTGAGGTTCAGAAGTTTCATTCCTTAACAGGAAAAGGGCTAGAAGGGACCATTAAAGGAAAACATATCATGGTGGTTAGCCCTGGATATGTTAAGAGTAGGAATATTCAATATGACAAAGAGAGTTTTAATGAATGGTCCTCAGAGGGTAAAACTGTTGTCTTCGTATTAATGAATCAATCTTTAGCAGGGATGATTGCTTTAGCTGACATAATTAGGGACTCTGCAAAATCAGCTATTCAAAGCTTAAAGGAAATGGGAATAAAGAGCTATATGTTGACAGGAGATAATCAAAAAGTTGCTAATTACGTAGGAAGTCAGTTAAACATGGATGATGTCATAGCAGAAGTTCTCCCTCATCAAAAATCTGAGAAAATTGAAGCAATTCAACAAGAGGGACTAAAAGTTGCTATGACAGGTGATGGTGTCAACGATGCGCCAGCTTTAGCAAAAGCAGATTTAGGAATTGCTATTGGAACAGGGACAGATGTTGCAATTGAATCTGCAGATATTGTGTTAGTCAATAGCAACCCTGAAGATGTTGTAAATATCATTCATCTTTCGAATGCAACATACAAGAAGATGACTCAAAATTTATGGTGGGCAGCTGGATACAACATAATTACCATCCCGTTAGCAGCAGGGGTGTTATACAAATTTGGATTAATATTAAGTCCAGCGGTTGGGGCTGTTTTGATGTCATTAAGTACAGTAATTGTTGCCATTAACGCAAAGACCTTAAAAATATAAGGAATATATCTTGGCCATATTCTTAATTGAGATGATAAAAATAAGAAGTAAACCTTAATAAGAAGAAAGAGAACCTATTTCTGGGTTCTCTTTCTAGTTGGTAGAGCCCCATTTATAGCCAACTCCCCAAACAGTCTGTAGATAATTTTCCACAGGGAAACCAGCTTTCCGGAGCTTATCTCGTAAGTTTCGAATATGAGAATCGACTGCTCTATCTGTGGTATCCGAACTTTCTCCCCACAAAAGTTCCACTAATGAATCCCTAGAAAAAGCTCGCCTTTGATTTGCTAAGAAAAGACCGAGTAAAGAGAACTCTTTCGGTGTCAAAGTAATTTCTTTACCTACAAATAAGACTCTTCTTGCATCCGAATCCCAAGTCAAACCCTCGAAGTTCAAGGCTTTTTCACCATAATACCTTCTTAAAACAGCTTCTAGTTTTGCTACAAGGACTTCTTCATCAAATGGTTTTGTTATATAATCATCTGCCCCAATTCGTAAGCCTTTCACGATATCTTCCTGGTTTGTACGAGCAGTTAAATATAAAACAGGGACATTGGAAAATTCACGAATCTCCTTTAATAAGTCCCATCCATTAACATTTGGCATCATAACATCTAAAATTACGGCATCCATGGGGTTTTTCTTTAAAAAGTCAGTTACTTGTAAAGGATTATCCATTAACATACATTGAAAATCGTGATTTTCTAAGTATATTTTTAATAATGTAAGCATGTGTAGCTCATCATCCACAATCAAAATTTTCCGTCTCATTTCACAATCCCTCCTGGAATACAAATCAAAATTTGAAACAATCCATTTTCATAGGAAACGGATAAGGTACCTTGATGCGCATCAATTATTTCTTTGACAACTGAAAGTCCGAGTCCAACTCCTCCAGTTTTTCTAGAACGGGATGAATCTACTCTATAAAAACGGTCAAACAAACGGGGGAGGTGAAAGGACTCTATAGAATTACTTTCATTTTGAATCGAAATATAAATCATTTTCTTTTTCTCATAAGCATTCATCCAAATGGTACTGTTGGGTGTCGAATACTTTTTTGCATTGTCCAATAGATTCAATAAACACTGTTCTATTCTTACAGGATCAATATATCCCCATACTTCATTATCCACCTTTAAGTCTAACTTTTTTCCCTCTTCCACAAAAGCCGGTTGAAACCGATTGTAAAGACTGTATAAAATTTTATTGAGATGTACTTTTGCCTTTTGAATTGTGAACAGGTTTTGATCCATTTTAGCTAACTCAAACAACTCCTGAATTAGATTGACAAGACGTTCTGATTCTTCATAAATAACCTGAATGTATTTGTCTTTATCCTTTTGACTAACGAGCCCTTTTTTACAAACATCCGCATAACCCTTTATATAAGTAAGGGGAGTCCTTAGCTCGTGAGAAATACTTGCTAAAAATTCCTTTCTACTCTCCGTTAAGTGCTGTAAATCATCAGAAAGTTTATAGATTGCCTTTGAGAGCTCTCCTAATTCATCATTACCAAAGTCAGGAAGTTTAACTGAAAAGTCACCCATACTAATTTTTTCTGTTGCTTGTTTCATTTTTACTAATGGTTTGGTGATTAGGATTGTTAAAAATGAAATTACGAATGCAGTTACAATAAGTGAGACAATCGCACCAAATATGAAATGTTGATTCATCTCTTTCATTAGCGAACGAAGGTTTTTAGTCGATTTAAACATATAAAGAAAATATGTTTGATCTTCATAATCAATTGTACTGACAGTGGTGACAAATGGACTTTCCAAAAAATCAGATTCTATAACTGAATCCTTGTTTATCATAACTGTTTTCGCATGTACATTATTAATGATATTTTTAATAATTGGACTAATGGAGGTAGAAGTTCGAATAATGTCTAAGTTTTCGTTTGTTATGACTACGGAAGTATCAGAGGATGACTCCATAAGCATGACATGACCAATCGTATCTTCACTAAATTTTTCTTCTAGGACATCGCGATGTGAGTTGCCACGTGCTTGCAGAGTTTCCATTTCTTCTTCAATATACGTTTTTACAATGGATTCATGTAAAAAGACTAAAAGTAAAACGATGATTCCAAAAAAAACAACAAAGAAGGCAAGCCCAAGTTTAATAGAAAGTTTATTCATAACAACACCTCTTAAATTATTGTAAACGAAGTGTTTCATAAAAATAAGAATAAAGCTGATCCATCAACATTTTTTGACGAATCAGCTTCTTTCTTTAGTTATTCAGGTTGATTATTAGCATTCGGGTCTGGAGTAAAGTCTGGTTTAAATCCTTCGTACGTTACTTTTGTTACCATTCCAGCTGAAGCGTGGTGTAAATCATGACAATGGAACATCCAGTCACCAGTATTATCTGCTTTAAATGCCACTTCATATTCTTCTCCAGGCTTTAAGTTTAGAGTGTCCTTCATAATTACAGCATCATCTAATGGTTTACCATTTTTACTTAGTACTTGGAAGAAGTGACCGTGTAAATGCATAGGGTGATCATCTGTTTCAGAATTGTTTACCAATTTCACCTTTACGAGATCCCCTTCTTGAACGACAATTTCTTCGGTTTTAGGGTAGGCTTTACCATTGATTGTATAAATCATACCACTGTTATCCATTTCAGTATTCAAATCCATTGTGTACTCAATATCGTATGCTTGATCTAAAGTAAATACTGTTTGTTCCTTCTCACCGTAGTTAACTAAATCAAATAAAGGCAAACTTTCGTCAGCATTAGGTGCATCTTGTTGGCCGTTGTACCCTTCGTATTGGAGTTGGATTTTCATGCCGTCGGTACCTTCCATTTCTCCGTGACATTCAATCCACCAATTGCCTGGCTTATCAGCAATAAATTCAATATCATATCTTTCGCCAGGGGCTACTTGGATTAGTTGGTCCCTAAATGTTCCTGGATTAGAAATTTGCTGACCATCTGAACTAACGACTTTTATATCTTGACCATGAATATGGAATTTATGTGACATAAATCCAGCATTAACCAAACGAATTCTGACTTTTTCTCCTTCTTTTACCTGAAGGGGTTCTATCATGTCTCCGCTTTTACCGTTGATTGTAAAAATGTTGTACATGCTCATATCATGACCCATACTTGAATCACCTTCTTCGTGATCCATTTCCTCCATGGAATCATCATCCATATCCATTCCACTATGGTCCATTCCTTCCATGGAAGAACTATCCGAGTCTTCATCTGTTGACTCATTTGAACTCATATTATCCATATCATGTTCTGCTTCATTTTCCATTTGCATTCCATTTGATCCAATCCACTCATCTAGAACAAGCGTGTAATCTCGATCTACATCTAGCCCTTCCTTAGGTTCAATGATGAAAGAACCATATAATCCTTTATCAACTTGGTTAACTCCGTCTTGGTGGGAATGATACCAATACGTACCCGGGACGGAAGCATTAAATTCATACGTAAATGTTTCACCAGGTTGAACAGCATTCATTGTTACTCCCGGAATTCCATCCATATTGTTAGGAACAGGTAGTCCATGCCAGTGAATGGTGACGGGATCGGTGAGTTCATTCTTTAAGTTAACTTTTACGTTTTCTCCCTCAGTTACCCGAATTTGAGGGCCTGGAACGGATCCATTAAAAGTCCAAGCCAAAACTGACTCATCCTTGTTTAAAGAATGCTGCCTTTCTTGGGCGACTATAGTAAACTCGTTATCTGTTATTACTTCTGTTGCTACAGTAGAAGTCAGCGTGTTTTCGGGTGAAGTTACTTCTTCATTTTGATTGTCAGTTGGTTGTTTTTCATTATCCATTTCTGGCATGTCATGATCCATGCCTTCCATTGAATTAGAACAAGCTCCTAAAAATAAGGTAAGCCCAAGAATAGTTAATAGTAAAAGCCATCTATATTTCATTTTTCGTTCCTCCTTTATATCTACAGGAAAGAATGTAACATGGAATTGTGGAGAAATTATCGAGAGAAATAAATACTAATGATATAGATTAAATAGGGGTTAGTTTCCTGAATCAAATATAAACCTTGATTAGAGACTAGGGTGTTGTAAATTAAAAGGATTATCTTTACAACTATGAAAATAGCTGATACAATGCAAATCGTAATCATTACGATTTAATGCAAGGAAAAATTTTAGAGAGGATAGAACTAATATGAAGTATAAAGCTTTTTTATTGTTTGCATTTTTATTCGGGGGAATATATTTAAGTGGTTGTACTATAGAACAAACAGTGGGAGAAAGTAGTGAACAGGAGAAACTTATCATTTACACAAGTATTTTTCCACTTGAAGACTTTACTAAAAAAATTGGAGGAGAGCACGTAACCGTAAGGCAGATGATTCCTGATGGGGGAGATGCACATACGTATGAACCTTCATTAAACGATATGGTAAAGTTTTCAGAAGCTGATTTCATATTTTATAATGGTTTACAACTTGAAGGCTTTATAGAGCCCATTAAAGATTCTCTATCAAAAAAGGATGTCGAAATTATAGGAATAGGTGAATTAGTATTAGAGAAAATGTATGGTGAATATGAAAAAGAGGAGGGCCATGAAGAAGAAAATGAGGAACTTGGTGAGGTGGAAGAGGTCAATGGAGATCCACACGATGATCATAGTGATATAGATCCTCATATTTGGCTAAATCCAAAAAATGCAATGGAAATGGCAAAAATAATCTTAAGTGAACTTCAAAAGGCAAAACCAGAAGCAGCAGATGAGTTTAGAGAAAACTATGAAGATATAGCAGACAATTTTGAAACACTGGACACAGCCTTTAAAGAAACTGTAGACAGCTCTCTTAATAATAGGATTGTTGTAGCACATGCAGCCTACGGGTATTGGGAGGAAGCCTATGGGCTTGAGCAGATAGCAGTTAACGGATTGTCTACTACTGAAGAACCCTCCCAAAAAAAACTTTTTGATATTACTAAGCTAATAGAAAAAGAAGGCATATCTTACATTATCTTTGAACAAAATGTTTCTTCACGTATAGCGAAAATCCTACAAGAAGAAGCAGGGGTTGAAGAGCTTCTACTAAGTAACTTGGCTACTATAACAGATGAAGATCGTCAGAATGGAGAAGACTACTTCAGTATCATGTCACGTAATATAGAAACACTAACAAAAGCATTGAATTAATATCATAGTACGACTTTCATTAGTGGTCTTTTCAATTTACTAAAGGGGTATATACTCAAAATATTTAACAAAAATGAAAAGAGGGAGTCCACGACATTTATTGGTGAAGAAGAAGCTTAGGGCTATATTGGAACCCTATGTTATGTATTTTGGTTTGTGATTACACCGTCCTAAGACTTTGTACCTGATTAAAACAATCAGGTACAAAGTTTATAAAGGAGGAGTTTTAGCATATTTTAATTCGTCACTTTGAAGGTGAGAATTAGAATATGCTTGTATTACCAGAAGAAAAATGGAAGTAAAGCTAGACCGGCAAGTGCCCCCAATGCAATTCCATATCCATAGCCACCATACCCATACCCATAGCCACGATAATAACCAAGCCCGTAACCGCCTAGTCTTCTAGGTTGACCAAGAGGTCTAATATATACTCTGTTTCGATCTACATGTTGAATAATTCCTCTATGAATCCTACCGTTTCGAGTTCTTATTTCAACAGCACGCCCTCTAAAGTACACAGGAAATTCCTGAATAAAAAAGGTCGCAATCGATAGCAACCTTTTTATTTTGTTGAAAGGAGTTTCAAAAACCAATATCATCAACCTATAAATTTTTTATGAAATAAGCGGTACTTTAGACCCTATTCTTTTTTAAAGTGATAACGAATAATTGATTTTATTATAGGAACTAATAAACCCACTGATAAAATAATCAATAGAAATTTAATTGATGGCATAAGTTCTTTAAGACCATAAACGGTAAGAGCCTCCATGACAACTGCGGGAATCTTTCCAACCGAACTGGCGATAAAAAAACTGGTCCAAGAAATTTTCGAAACTGAGGCGGCCAGAGTAACTAATGCAGAAGGAACATAGGGTATGACCCTTAATAACAAGATTAGTAAAAAAGCTTCCTTTCCAGAGGAATCAACAAGTAGTTTAAGCTTATTATGAGTAGACCATTTTTGTCTTTGTTTTTTCAAACCCTTACGATAAAGGAAAAAAGCAACAAGTGCCCCAATTGATTCACCTATAAAGGAGATCAAGGTTCCTCCCCAAAAACCAAAATAAAATAGATTCCCAGCAGTAATAAAAAAACTTGGTATCACACCTAGTACATTTATAAAAACATTTATTAACACCGAAAAGAATATTGCAAAAACAATGTTAAGACCATCTAAAATTGTGATAAATTGATCAATCATTTCGTTGAATTTCTCCCAATTTTTGTTGATTTAATTTGTAGTTACTAGGCTAATAATTTCCTTTACCCCTTTTTGAGGCTATGTTATATACTGTTATTATCAATAAAATAAACCCTATAAGTGCAAAGACAAACTGGATTCCAGTATTTGAAGTATCCTCTTCCTTTACATTACTTACCTCAATTTTATCTGTTTTGGTCATTGATTCGCCAGGTTGCTTTTGTTCACTACCATCACGACCACTCAAATTCAATTGATCTTCATCCTTAATATCTTGCTTTTGTTCTTCTTGTAGAATTTCTAAAGCAAGAGAAAAACCACGATCTAATAATATTGTCAAATCTTGATAAGCTGTATCCACGTTATTTGACCGTAATATAACGGCAATTATTTCAATATCATCTCGTTTAGCTGAGCCTACTACTGTATATCTGGATTCATGTGTAAATCCATTTTTAACTCCATTCGCCCCTTCGTATAAGAAAAGCAAGCGATTATGGTTAATAACCAGGGGTTCCCCTGTCCATGAGAGACCATATCTTATTGCTTCCTCTTTTTCATGTATTTCTAGCTCTTTAGTCCATAAAGAAGATTCCCATCTATATGATTTAGTTCCGACTATTTCGCGAAAGACATCACTGGTCATTGCATATTGGGTGATAATCGCCATGTCATAGGCGGTTGTATAATGCTGTTCATTTGGGAGACCACTCGCATTCATAAAGTTAGTGTTTTTTGCTCCAATTGTTTTGGTGAAAGCAGTCATTTTTTTTGCAAATGCCGTTTCTGACCCAGAAATATGCTCAGCAACAGCTACTGCACCATCATTACCAGAGTGTAGCATAATTCCGTATAAAAGATCTTTTAGTAAAATCTGATCACCTGGGTTTAAAGCTAAGCTAGACCCGATAGTATTGGCAGCATGTTGGGATACGGTAACAACTTCGTTTAGGTCTCTTTCCTTAATTGCAACTAATGTAGTTACAATTTTTGTGATACTAGCAGGGAAATCTTTTTGATTCATATTCTTTTCAAGTAGAATTTCTCCTGTTTTACTATTCATAACAACCCATGCATTGGCATCAATAACATCTTGTTCTGCATTAACTGAAGATATGTTTAGGATGAAAAAGAAGAAAATAGTGATGTAGCGTTTTTTATTGGTCATATTTTGCTCCTAGGTATAATTTTTGTGATTAAAAATTTCGGTTTTTCAACTTATTATAAAGGATTAATTTGTAGAAATTATGGAGGTACTCATCTTTCAGCTTTTTAAAAATCTTAATTAAGCACCCAAGGATAAGATAAGACCTTATGTAAAGAATAAGGGAAAGAGACAATTTGTTATGGGGGATATTAAATGAATATACAGGGTTTAAAGACCTTAGATAGACCTTTGTTAATCTTATTGATCGGTGTATTACTATCTCATTTGGGTAACTATATGGTTGTTCCCATTATACCAATTGTTCTAAGTGTAGATGCCAATTTGACAGTAGCTCAAATCGGTGTAGTTCTGGCGACAATAGCCCTTTCTTTTCAAATTGGCAGTGTATTAGGTGGGTTTTTAGCAGACCGAATCGGAAGAAGGTTTATCATTGGTTTAGGTGCTTTAATCGGTGCCGGAGGATTATTAGGGTTTGGTATTTTCACCACCTATCCGTTATTTCTTTTAGCAGCCACTGTTACTGGGGTAGGAAATGGACTGAATGCACCATCTACAAAAGCTGCTATTGCTGCTTTAGCCTCCCAAGGAAATCAAACTACAGCTTTTTCCCTGCGAGGAATTGCTGCGGGGATTGGAACTGCAACAGCGGGGTTAATCGTATTCTTCGTTATTACAGGTTCCTCTCAAATTATTTTTTGGATAGCAGGCGGTATTTATATTGTGCTAGCTATAAAGAGTTGGTTTTTACTTCCTAAGAATTGTGAAGATGGGCCATGTCCGCTTATCCCAAAAGGGGCTTACTTTAAAGTATTTAAAAATAAACCTTTCTTAGTGTTTGGAGTAGTTAGTATCTTCATATGGGCTTTATATGCTCAACTTGCTCTTGCATTACCCTTGCGAGCAACAGAGATTCTTCCAAACCCTGAAAACGTTGCTTTAATTTGGTCAATCAATAGTGGGATAGTTATTTTTTCTCAAGGTATTGTGACTAAGTGGATTATCCAGCGTCTGCATCCTTTAACTGCATTGGCATTTGGCATGGTATTGATTGGTGCAGGTGTAGGTTCTTTATATTGGACAAGCTCATTCCTACACCTCGTAATTAGTGGGACTATTTTCGTCTTTGGTGAAATGCTAATTTTGCCAACAATAGACAGTACGATATCACAGCTTTCGACAGCTAATTTAATTGGTCTTTTCTTTGGGTTAGCCAATGTTATATACGGTTTAGGTGAAGCTGCCGGAAAATTGATAGGAGGTAAGCTCCTAGAAGCTGCTTCCGAGATCAGTTACTTACCATGGTTGATATTTGGAATAACAGGAGTAATTTTAGCTATTGTCATCCTTACGTTAAGAAAATGGGAACCACTACAAAAATCCCTTGAAATTGCTACAGAGAAGAGTAATACGCCTAAGAAAGCACCGAAAGTAGCCATCCGACCAACCAAGCAAGACAGCTTTCCTTTAGACCGATGGGAACCAGAGTTTTTTTTACGGAAGAGAGGTAACACAAACAAAAAATAATGAAAGGATGAATAAAGTGAAAGAAATGCACCATGAACACGAAAATCATCATCAAATGATAAAAGAGAGTGATATCCATACATTTGTAGCTTATAAAAACGGAAAAATAAATATAGAGCTAGTAGACAGAGAAGGGAAGGATCCTGAGCTAGAATTAACACATGAAAAGCTCATGCACCTCATTATTGTAAGTGAAGACTTAAGTGAATTTTACCACGTACACCCTCACCAAGTAGGGCCATCGACTTTTGAAAAGGAAATTGAATTAAATGGAAACAGATATAAAGTATTTGTGGATATAAACCCTAAAGGTAAACATTATTTAATCGAACCGAATGAAATTCAAATACATTCATCAGTACAACAATACAAAGACTATCCATTGGAAATGGATCAGCAGATGACAAAAGAAATAAAAGGAAAAAAGGTTGAATTGCAGCATGATCCTTTTAAGGTAGGGAAGGACATAAAACTCACGTTTCACTTGAGGAATGGGACACCTCAGCCATACTTAGGTGCTCTGGGCCATGTTGTAATTGTGGATGATAAACTAGAACAATTTATTCATGTCCATCCTGCCTCAGAGAAAGATACGATTTTTATCGCACACTTTAGTCATGCTGGTACATATAAAATGTGGGCGGAATTTAAGTTTGAAGAAGAAGTAATAGCGTTTCCGTATGTGTTCAATGTAGTTTGAAGGTATAAAAATAAGACCTCTATAATACATGGAAGAGGTCTTGTTTTTATTTTTACCTAAGCAGACATTTTCCGGCAGGATTCTGCACAGTTACGACAAATTCTTGCACATTCTTGACAATGATTATCTTGAAATCTCTCGCATTCCGTAGCACATGCCTCGCAAATTACAACACATAGTTCACAAAATTGCTTAGAATGAGAACTGTTTCTTGCCATTAACTGAGCTGCCTGGAAACAAACTGCGGTACAACAATTCTTTTATAATATTTTTATTACTAACACCTAAGAAGGAGATCCTTGATTATAAACTTAAGAAGTTATCCGGATTTCGTGGGATATTTAACAACCTTCTAATAAAAGGGTCTCTTTTTTATGAAGCAAATAAGAAACTTCCTTACTCTTATTGCAAAAGGGGTTTAATAAATACTTTTTGTGTACTTAAACATACATTTACCTCCAGACGAGTGAAATTGTCAATTTTCAGTAAATACCTTAGTTCAACTGGGACCGAAACCCTTCCATTTCTTAGCACACATTGGCTAACAGCATCATTGACTTTTTGTTCTATTATGATTAAATGTTGTCTTCGGTACACACTAACGAAAAGCCCATCCTTAAAATTCAGTTCTCTCAGCATATCTTTTGGTATAGTAATTTGTCCGTTTTTATCTATTTTCTTAATAATTGTCATTATAAATTAGCCCTTCTGACTTTAGTACTGTCTTTTTAATGTCTCGCAGATCGTAGTGGTAGTTGACTAAAGTTTAAGATATAGTACCAATCAACGGATTGAAACAAGTTATAAAAGATTTTATAGAAGAAATATCGAGAATTTATGAAGAATCAGATTGTTTGAATAATCATAGAAAACTAATTTGTTTCTCTACACATTTTCTTCATATTTTTGTGATATGTTTTTGAAAAAAATGAGGTATAGGAATATGTGGGTTTCGTTGACTTTGCTCCTTTATTTAATTCTCCTTATTATTTTACTCAAGCGAATAAAAGAAATGAAATTAAAATACAAAGTATTCATCCTTATTTATAACCTTGTCTTAGGTTTCGGATTTTTATACTTTCTAGAAAATACTTTTAAAGTAAGTCAAAAAATTATGGCTAAACAAACTTCTCCTTTAACAATAACTGAACAAAGAGTACAAGATTATAAAATTAGAGTATTAGAGCCTAAAATTTTCCCTATAAAAGATAGCGTACTTTTAGACGCACCTTTAATAAGGCAATATCCAGAATTACCTAGAGGATGTGAGGTTACTAGTTTGGCCATGCTGCTACAATTTGCGAATGTTAATGTAGGAAAAATGCAGCTTGCTAGGGAAATTGAAAAGGATCAAACGCCTTATACAATAAAAGAGGGTAACATCTACTGGGGAGATCCTAATAAAGGATTTTTGGGGGATATGTATTCTTTCGATAATCCAGGTTATGGGGTTTATCATAAACCTATTAAAAACTTAGCAAATAAGTATTTGCCAGGACAAGTTGTAAATTTAACAGGAAAAAGCTTTCAGGAATTAAAAGTATATCTATCTCAAGATATACCTATCTGGGTAATAACGAACACAACATTCAAAAAGCTTCCAAATTCAAGCTTCCAAACTATTGTCACACCAACCGGTGAAAAAGTGAATATTACCTACAAGGAACACTCTGTTCTAGTAACAGGCTATGATCAAGAATATGTATACATAAATGAACCGATAGCCGGTGAAAAAAATAAAAAGGTTAGCCTTAACGAATTTGTTGAAGCATGGGAACAGATGGGAAGTCAAGCTATCTCATACTTGCCCTCAAATTATCAATAATTTAATCCTTCGTTTTCGTTATATATGAGAAAACTAAGAGTAGGGAGATTAAGTGTATTAAAATCACTTTTTTTAGATGAGCAACTTAAAGAAAAAACCTTGAATTTACACTAATTAGTGACACAATAGCTGGGATAATTACTTTGGACAAGGGTGATATTATCCGTATAACCTATTCCTTAATAATGTTTTTTGAAAGGAGAAATTTGTATGATGGGCTCGTCAGGAATGATGGGTGGACAATTGATGGGGTTTGGTATTCTGGGATGGCTTATCAATTTAATAGTTATAGGTGCAGTAGTTTATATTGCGGTTAGAATGGCCATAAAGCACGAAAGAAAATAGAAAGGAGATGTCGATACTGAAAAGGAATAAGGGGATAATCATTGCTTTTGGAGTGATTATCATAGGTGGAATACTGCTCCTTTATATAAAAGACACCGATAGATCCTTCAGATTGTTAAAAAATGGTCTGAGTGGTGAAAGTCAAAAACCTTTACCAATTCCTGCGTTATTAGGAGATCAGGATCCATCTCCTAATAAGGCAGAATTTTTCTTAACAGCTCAACAATCTACCAAGGAGTTTATTGAAGGGAAGATGACCCCCACTTACGGGTATAACGGAGATTTTCTTGGCCCTGTTATTAGAGTTAAACGGGGAAATGATGTAACTGTTCATGTGGAAAATAAGCTTCAGGAGCAAACAACAGTGCACTGGCATGGGTTGGAAGTAGATGGAGAATTTGATGGAGGGCCACATACTGCAATAAATGAGGGCGATATATGGAGCCCAAATTTTAAGATTGATCAGCCAGCAGCAACATTATGGTTTCACCCTCACTTACTTCATGAAACAGGGGAACAGGTGTATAAAGGATTAGCAGGATTATTTTATATTGAGGACGATGTATCCGAGAAACTTCCTTTACCTAATGAATATGGAGTCAACGATATACCTTTAATAATTCAAGATCGGAAATTTACTAGTGATGGTGAGATGAACTATGATTTAGGAATGCACGATGTGATGATGGGATTACAAGGAACTGCAATATTGGTAAACGGTGCAATTAACCCTTTCCTAGAGGTACCCAAGGGGAAAGTTCGTTTGAGAATATTGAATGGTTCTAATGCGAGAGTTTATAATTTCCACCTCTCTACCCAGGATGATTTTTGGCAAATAGCGAGTGATGGAGGGCTCTTAGAAAAACCAGTCCAGCTAAATAATGTTGTGTTGGGTGCTGCTGAGCGGGCAGAAATTATAGTTGATTTTTCTGAGTACGACCAAGGGGACACATTATTTTTAAATGAAGAAAATAATAACCTATTGGAGTTTAGAATAAATGGGGAAGAAAATAATTTTGATATTCCTAATCAGCTCACGGATATTGAAAGAATCAGTCCTGATAGTGCAACAAATACTAGGAAATTTGTCTTTCAAGGAATGGGCCTAATGGTGAACATTAACGGAAAACAAATGGACATTGATCGAATAGATGAAAAACTGCTAAAGAATACTACAGAAATTTGGGAAGTCTCCAATGATAGTGGAATGGGGATGATGGGAATGGATGGAGGTGGGATGGCTCACCCATTTCATGCTCACGGTGTGCAGTTTCAAATACTAGACCGAAATGGTCAGGAGCCCCCAGAAAATGAAAGAGGCTGGAAAGACACCTTCCTCGTGTATCCAAACGAGACAGTTAGAGCTATTGCTACATTTGATCATGAAGGAATTTTTATGTATCACTGCCATATTCTCGAGCATGAAGATGCTGGGATGATGGGACAATTTCAGGTCAATTAAAGATAGGAGAACCTAAGGATAAGGGTTCTCTTCATTGATTTATATAATGAGAAGGATAAAGAATATAAGTAGCTGGCGCATTAGAATCTATTTACTAGGAAAATAACTTAGAATAAAATTCATCCCCCAATATATAAAGAACTATGACAATGTCCATATCGAGTTTAGACAATATACATAGACTGTTAGTGAATGGACCTATTGGAGGTGTTTTTCAAATGGGTAATGTTGGAACTGGTACGGTTGGGGCTTCGCTCTAATTGTAGTGCTATTTATTCTGCTTATTATTGTTTGGGCAGGATTTGCAGGATATGGATACTAAATTTGAAATGATAAAATAACTGGAGGGGATATTATGTCATTCGGTTGTGGATATAACTATGGCTATGGAGGATATGGATCAGAATTTGTTCTAATCGTAGTGCTGTTTATCCTACTCATTATTGTGGGAGCTGCATTCGTGTAGTTTCTGATTAGACAGTTAAAATATCTCAAATGATATCAAAATAATAACCCAAATGATCAGTTATCGTACTGAGTTATTGGTTATTTTTAAGAGCTTATGTTAAAAGTAAGCTCTTTTTTTTTGAAAGATTTAAACAGCTTTCATAATTAGATAGAGGATAACAAACAATAGATACTAGGATTTATGGTGTAGCTGAAATTTTTTTCGAATAAGGAATTATCTTATGAAAGGATGTAAACCAAATGAAGGAAATGCATAACCAACACGAAGGTCATCATCAAATGGTCATGGAAAGTGATCTTAAGACAACAGTCACTTATAAAGATAATAAAATGAAAATTGAAATTATAGATAAAAAAGGGGATTCCCCTGAACTGGAGTTAACACATGAAAAGCTTATGCATCTAATTATTGTAAGTGAGAACTTAAATGAATTTTATCATGTGCACCCCGACCAAGTTGGTCCGTCGACATTTGAATCTGTGATCAATTTATCCGTCCACCGATACAGGGTGTTTGTTGACATTAACCCAAAAGGAAAACATTATCTTATTAAACCGAATGAAATTCAGTTAGACTCAGTACTTCCACATTATAATGACACTGCCTTAAAGGTGGATCAACAAATGACGAAGCAAATAAAGGGAAAAGAGGTTCAGTTAGTGCATGATCCTTTCGAGGTGAGGATAGAGGTCGAACTTAAGTTTACGATAAAAAATGGGGTACCCCAGCCTTATCTAGGAGCTTTAGGTCACGTTGTGATTATAGATGAAAAAGTAGAAGAATTTATACATGTGCATCCATCCTCTGAAACGGATACGGTTTTTATCGCACAATTTAGTTAACCAGGTACATATAAAATGTGGGCAGAATTTAAATTAGATGAGGAAGTAATAGCATTTCCATACGTATTTAGGGTAGTATAGCCAAACAAAAACCTCTATTGGTTGAATAGAGGTTTTTTTGGGTCTTATGCTGACATTTTTCGGCACGATTCTGCACATGTGCGGCAAAATTTTGCACACTCTTGGCAGTGATTATCTTGAAACCTTTCACATTCAGTCGCACATGCCTCACAAATAGCTGCACATAGCTCACAGAATTGCTTTGAATGAGAACTGTTTCTAGACATAAGCTGAGCTGCCTGTAAACAAATTTCCGCACAATCGTTTAATGATTGAATACACATTACTCTAGCTTGAACATCAGGTTCTTGTAAGCAAGCTGTTAAACATTCTTCACATGCTTGTGCACATTTTACGCAATCTGCTATACACTGGTCCATTTGACTTGGAGACCCTGAAAGAACTCCCATGTTATCACCTTTTTCTTGTTATTTATTTTCCTATATTAGATTTAGTCAATTATTAAATTTTATACGTGTAATTTTACTTTCTTGGTGATTCAATGTGTATAGGTTAGTCTAGTGACCATACCACCAAGTGCTTCTCCATTATTTGATTGATGAAAAGTTCTCGTACCGTTCACGGGCCAAATACCAGGGTTGTTTGTTATAAATTCTACATCCTTTCTTTTACCAGACGCTAAGCTTATTGTATCATCGTAAAGGTTTTTTCTCTTAAATCCATCTACTTCCACAACTTTAAAGCTATGTCCATGTATATGCATAGAGTGTGGTGAGCTAGTTTTGTTAATAAATCTGACTCTGACTTTCTCACCAAGCCGAACATTCATTGGAGTAGTTGTGGGAAAGCTTTTTCCATTTAAAGTGAAAAAATTCGGTTGTAAATCAAATTTATTAGGTTTATATACCCCAGGCACCACTTTGCCTAATTCAGGTTGTTCAATTTGCCATTGTTGAACGAACAAAGTAAAGTCTCTGTCTGGAATGAAGTCTTGAGTTATATATTCTTGCTTCGGTAAAACGATAAAAGCTCCAACTAATCCAAGATTTGACTGAAAGTCATGGGTGGAGTGATAAAAAAAGGTTCCACTTTTCCAGGCTTGAAATTTATAGGTGTATGATTGTCCGGGTTGGATGGTTGGTGTTGGTTCGATAGCAGGATTACCATCCTCAGTATTAGGTTTAGGAAGACCATGAACATGTAGGGCTGTGGGGTGGTCCATTCTATTCTCAACTTCTAGATAAACCCACTCATCTTGGTTAACGACAATTACCGGTCCAGGTGTTGTGTCATTATAACCTAGGGCATCAATTGCGACATTAGATAAGATATTATGCTTAATTGGATGTGCAATAAGCTTGAAATATCTAAAATTTTGACCGGTTTGAAATTCAGCAATTTTTCCATCTGGAATTACCAATCTATTCTCCCAATCCTTCATAGGGATACCTCCGTGTTTTTAAGTTCATTCTTATCATGTTATTCAAACAACGGGCTGGATTGTGCAAAAAAAATAGGGACGTCACATGGACGACCCCTATAATACTTTACCTTGTTCAACTTTTATTGACCAAGACTCTCCTGCATCCTCACTAACATACAGACTGTTTTTAAAGGTATAAAACCAAATCTCATCTGAGTTTGTAGGATTCATTGCCATGTATTGGATGGCATCTTCTTTTAATTCAACTCTTCCTATTTCTATTGTTTCCTTAGCTTCTAGATTGTAAGTCGAAAGTGTTGACGTATTCCCTAAATAGCTTGAGAAATAAAGTTTATCTTTAGCAAAATAAATAGAGGTAATCGGACTTTTACTTGCAAACTGATTAAATTGTTTCCCATTGTCTCCAGAAATAAATAAGCCATTTGTAGTTAATAATGCAACTTTATTAGAATCTGCTGGATGGGTAGCTATACCCGTAATTGAGTCTAATGGAATCCCATTACTAGAACTACTACTCCAGTCATTTGTTTTACCATCATTATAGTAAATTCCAGGTTCAATACTTAAATTTTCATGTGGTTGCACTGCATAGATAGCACCAGTTTCATAACTGGATGCTACATAATGGAAATCGATGGCACCATAGTATTTCATCTTTTCTATTGTCTTTCCCTCATCCAAACTTTTGATAATTCCGAATGGATTTTTAAAGTTGGTACCCTCCTCAGGATGTCCACTTGCATAAAATCCATCTTTAAAAGGTGAAAAACCCATATAATCATGATTATTTATTGTTGTTTCAAACCATTGACCGTCTTTCAATTTTAACAGACCATCATGAGTAGCTAAAAATAAGTCACTTTGGCCTCCGGGGAAACCAATTCCGTGAACATGGTCAATAGATGGGTTTTCAATTTTTGAAAAGTATTCTCCTTTATTACTGGAATTATTACTAGCGCAACCCACTAGGAAGACAGGTAATAACAATAGTAAATATAACTTCTTAATATACACTCTTTATTCCTCCGATCTTGATTTGAGAAAAGGGTTATTGCAATAGAACCTTTTGTTTTGCTGAAATTTTCCATCATTCGTATTGAAATGAAGGTTCTCACTTTACTTAATAGTTAATTTGAGTATTTTGTGCTCCTTCTAATCAATAGAATAAAGATAAGTTAAAAACACTATTAGTTTATAGATAAATTGTGGAGATTTAATGAAGATTTGAGAATTTTATTATGCTCAATAACACTCCTTCATATTTTCTTCAAATTTCTATGATACCCTGTATATAATTGATATTTAAAAAATTGAAAGGTGAATTATTTCATGATGTATGAGTTGATTAGTAAATTTAGTAATCTATTAAGCGAACCTTTTCTATCTCTTTTTAATAGTACACAGAGTATTCCACTTCTAGCTGCACTCATGCTAGGTATTGTTGGTGCATTAGCTCCTTGTCAATTCACAGCCAATCTTGGAGCTATTACCATCTATGGAAATAAGTCTATTCAAAAGAGGATTCCATTATCTGAGGTTTTACTCTTTATTCTTGGTAAGGTGGTTGTATTTTCTGGTTTAGGATTTGCGGTATGGTTACTAGGATATGAGTTTCAGCAATCGTTGACACTCTATTTTCCATGGGTTCGAAAAATAGTGGGGCCAATGTTAATATTGATTGGTTTGTTTATGGTCGGCTTATTTACGTTTAAATGGACCGTAACATTAGGTAAGATACCAGAAAAATTCACTTCAAAAGGTAAGCTTGGTGCATTTCTGTTAGGGATAAGCTTCTCTCTTGGATTCTGTCCAACTATGTTTGTTCTATTCTTTGTAACGCTGATGCCGATGGTCTTATCTGTTTCGTACGGTGCGGTTTTACCTCCTATCTTTGCATTAGGAACCTCTATACCTTTATTACTAGTTATATTTCTTATTTGGTATTTTGAACTTAGTGGTAAGAACACTATGAAAAAGGGGAGAAAGATTGGATCCATTATTCAAAAAGTGGCGGGGTGGATATTGATTATCATCGGAATATTAGACACATTGACTTACTGGGTATAGACTATTTTTAAAGAATTATAATACACAAAAAATGAGATGGAGAGTCATTATGGGAAATTGTTATCTTGTTCGTGGACCTCAGGTTATGAAAGATTTTAGAAATAGCTTTAACACATTAGCCGAATCGGTCTTTGGTATTAACTTCGAAAACTGGTACAAAGCAGGTTTCTGGACTGATAAATATGAACCTTTCTCTTTTGTAGAAGGGAATCGTGTGATTGCAAACGTATCTGTTAATAGGGTTGATTTGACTATTGATTATGAAAAGGTAAGAGGGCTTCAAATTGGAACGGTCATGACCCATCAGGACTACCGAAATCAAGGTCTTTCTAAACAACTTATGAACCTTGTATTGGAGGCGTACGAAGGGCAATATGATGTGATGTATTTATTTGCGAATCAAACGGTGTTAGATTTTTATCCAAAGTTTGGATTTAATAGAGTAGAAGAAATTCAGTTTTTTCTGGATGACATTCCGATGAAAAAGAAGAAAGCTAATGTTAGAAAATTGGACTTTAGTAACCAACATGACATCCAATTTCTTTACCAATTTGCGAGTAAGAGACTGCCCGTTTCTAGTAGATTTGGTACGATCCATACTGCTGAGCTAATAATGTTCTATGCTCTAAATGTATTTTCAGATCACTTCTATTACCTGGAAGAAGAGAATACGGTGGTCCTATTTATTCAAGATAAAGATCAATTGGAAATATACGATGTGATTAGTCCAGTTAACGTCAATTTAGAGAGGATAATGAGCCATATCTGTTCACCTGAGACCAAAAGGGTGTTATTTTATTTTACACCCGATACAGAAAGCTTATTGATTCAGTCTATACCATTCAAAGGCGATGAAGTGTTATTTGTTAAAACAGCCGCTAATTTTACGTGGCCTCAGCATGTAAAACATCCTATCACATCACAAGCATAAAAGAATAATTTCTTGAAAAGGACTTTTGTTCATACAAATAGAAATAAAGATTATAGGGGGATGAGGGATGAAAATAATCTTTATTTCTATTGGATTTATTTTTTTGATTTTTATTGTAGTTACGATTTTTAACACATTCACAACAAAGTCGGTTCAACCAACTGCAGAACCAACTGATATTTCCATCGATCAAGAAGCAGCACTTAAACGTTTTTCCACTGCACTAACCTACCAAACGATTTCCTACCAAGACCGAACAAAATTCAATTTTGAAGAGTTTGATCAATTTATTACCCTTCTAGAAGAAAGCTATCCTGAAGTTCACCAACAATTAGAAAGAGAAAAGGTCAATCAATATTCCCTTATTTACTTATGGAAGGGAACAGACTCCACTCAAAAGCCTATCGGATTTACAAGTCATTACGATGTAGTACCTGTACTAGAAGGAACTGAAAATAACTGGGAGCAACCACCCTTTAGTGGGAATGTTGTTGATGGTGTTATTTGGGGACGAGGAACACTTGATGACAAACTTGGAGTGATTGGACTTTTAGAGGCTGTTGATTATCTCTTAGAACAAGACTATCAACCAACTAGAGATGTGTACTTTATGTTTGGCTTTGATGAAGAAATAGGTGGAGACCAAGGAGCTAAAGCAATTGTAGAAACATTAAAGAATCGTGGGGTAACATTTGAATTTATTTTAGATGAAGGTGGCGCGATTGTAGAAAATATGGTTCCTGGTGTCTCGAATCCAGTTGGTGTTGTTGGAATATCTGAAAAAGGATCTGCAACTGCGGAACTTATGATTGAAGGTAGTGGTGGACACTCATCACAGCCAGAAGACCGAACAAATATTGGTCGGATTGCACGGGCTATCGCTAGGCTTGAAGAAAAGCAATTCAAAGCTGATTTAAGAGGGCCAGGGGAAGAGCTATTCGAATATGTCGCACCTGAAATGAACTTCGGAATGAAATATGTATTTGCAAATAAGTTCTTGTTTGAACCTATTATTGAAAAAATCCTGCTGCAACAGCCTGCTTCTGCAGCCATGATTCGAACTACGATTGCTCCTACGATATTTCAAGCGGGTGAGCAGTACAATGCTCTTCCTGAAAAAGCAACAGCATTTGTTAATCTTCGAATTATGCCGGGTGAACCTTTAGAAGAGGTAAAAGATTTTATCGTAGATACGATCGATGATAAAGGCATAAAAGTGAGTATTTCTGGAAGTGAAGCTTCCAATGTCTCATCATCAAACAGTAAGGCGTTTCAATCCATTCAACAGGCTGCAAGAAATGTGTATGGAGATGTAGTTATTGCTCCTTATCTGATGTTTGCGGGTTCTGATGCTAAACATTACGAAGCGATTTCTGAGAATACGTATCGTTTTCTTCCTGTAAAATTAACTTCTGAGGACTTACAAAGAATGCATGGTACCAATGAGCAAATAAGTATAGAGAATTATATAAATGCCATTAAGTTTTACGTAGAAATGATTAGACTCTCAAATAAAATGTAATTTTTTCAGTAAGAACAGCTCTTTTTTGAGTTGTTCTTTTTATTTTTTTAGACTATTTGAAATAATATTGGAATATGTTAGACTATATCGTAAAATATACCCTATCCCCGTATGGGGGATAATGTAGACTGAGGAGCTGAATATATGGGTCATCTACATCCACATCGAAAACAAGTTGTAAATAGGCTAGCCATTATTGAAGGGCATGTCCGATCCGTAAAGGAGATGGCTTCTAATGATAGGGAATGTAGTGATTTATTAGTTCAGCTAGGAGCTATACGTTCAGCAATTGACAAGTGTGCCAAGTTAATATTAAAGGATCATTTGGAGGGATGCGTACAGAAAGCTATCAGTGAAGGGGATGAGAAGGTTATTAGGGATTTTAATAGGGCAATAGATACATATTTAAAATAGGGGCTGAACGTGATGAGTATAAAACTAGGGGATCATAAAGTTATTATGACAATCCTTACTTTGGCCTTACCAGCAGTGATAGATAACTTTTTTCAAACAATCCTTGGCTTTGTAGATACGTTCTTTGTAGCCAAAATTGGGCTAGAAGAAGTAACAGCTGTTGGAGTGGCCAATACAATTATTGCTGTTTACTTAGCGATTCTAATGGCAGTAGGGGTATCGGTAAACGTCTACGTGGCTAAGTATTTGGGTGCTGGAGATAAGGAGAAAGCCAACAAAGTGGCAACTCAATCTATTCAGCTAGCCATTGTATTGGGCTTATTGTTAGGATTTATCTCTCTCGTTTTTGCAAAGCCACTATTAACTTTAATGGGATTGGAACTTGCCGTTTTAGATAAAAGCGTCCTCTATTTCCAAGTTGTTTCATTCCCGACTATATTAATCTCTTTAATGCTTATAATGAGTAGCATTTTAAGAGGGGCAAAAGATACTAAAACACCTATGAAAATAAGTATAGTGGTTAATCTTTTAAACATTGTACTAGATTATATTTTAATTTTTGGCTTCCTATTCATTCCTTCGTTAGGACTTCTTGGTGCTGCCTTGGCAACAGTATTAGCTAGGTTAATAGGTGTTATTTTACTTAGTTACTATCTATATAAACCAAGAATGATACAAATTAAAGACCTTATAAAAATTGATTACCAGCTATACAGAGAAATGATCTCTTTATCTATACCTGCCATGGGTGAAAGGTTAGCAATGAGATTGGGGCAGGTACTTTACTTTGGAATGATTGTCTATATTGGTACCAAAATATTTGCTGCACATCAAATTGCAGGAAATATTGAAATCATTTCATATATGATTGGCTATGGTTTTGCGACGGCTGGTACTACATTGGTTAGCCAATCTTTAGGGGCAAATGCCTTTGATGAGGCTCAAAAAATAGGGACCTATTGTGTTGGTTTGAGCGTAGGGGTAATGAGTGTAGTAGGTGTCATTCTTTTCTTTGGCGGTGAATGGCTTGGTTCACTTTTCACAACAGATCAAGAAGCCATAAAGAATATAGGGATTGCACTACGAGTAGATGCTTTTATTCAACCAATATTAGCAGTAGTGTTGGTGTTAACAGGAATCTATCAAGGCGCTGAGAATGCCAAAACACCATTCTATTTAACAGCTATTGGTATTTGGGTTATCAGAACGGTTGGAGTTTATGTGCTAGGGGTTTATTTTGGCCTCGGAATTCTAGGAATCTGGCTATCTATCGGATTAGATAATTTGTTTAGAGCGGTTTTCTTAGGTAAAAATTTTATGAGCGGAAAATGGTTACAACTAATAAAAAAGAAAAGCTTAAAAGCGAGCTAGAAAAATCGGAACGGCTTCCCAATGGGAAGCCCTTTAATATACGATGAGAGTGCCGACCATACCGCTTTCCTTATGTCCTGGAATTGTGCAATAAAATTGATAGGTTCCACTTTTTTGTGGAGTAAAGGTTAGTTGATTAGAGCTATTGGCTTTTGCATGAATGTGTAGATCTGCTTTTTGACCATGATTATGCTGGTTTGAAGGTGAATCCATTTGGATTGATTTAATTTCTAAATCATGTTCAACTTGATCTGAATTGTGCAAAGTGAGTGTCACTTTTTTCCCTTTTTCAAGTTTTATTGTGGAGGGGGTGTAATTAAAATTATTAGTAGTAATAGTTAATGAATTTAAGTGTTGATGAGGTTCATCTGCTAGGTTATAGAGTTGTTTTTTCTCCAAGAATTGTCCACCCATTAAAATTAAGACTATTACTACTACTATGAATAAGGGTTTTATTAACCACTTCCCATTGATTACCTTGCTATTTTCCCTAGTTTCACTTAATGCTAATAAAAGCAGAATGGAGCTTATAGTTAAAGTGAAGAATATCTTAATTAGAACAGTAGATTCCGCAATGGAAATCATCTCACCAAGCATTGCCCCCATCATGCCTCCCATAACGGCTGCCATGATCGATTCAATGGTTGGAAGTATTCCCATTTGAATTCCTATCATCAACCCTACTAAGACCGCTATCGAAAGAGAGAGTACCGTAGAGTAGAATAGATTTCCTTTATACGCTGCACCAAAAATAAGCCCTGCTGTTAATCCGACATTCATACCTATATACATGGCATACATCATGGCAGCCATCTTTGAGAGTGTATGTTTAATCTTATAAACCATCCATGAATTGATAAGCAAGATGACCATACTTGAAAAAATGATATACCAGAAAAACAAGCTCATCTGAACGCCTCCTTATTTGCTACAACATATGTCGGTCACAGACAAGCCATTCCATAAAAGTTTTTAAACAATTTACAGAAAAATTATAATATTCGGTATTTACAAATTTATCTGAAAGCATTAACATTAAATGAAACAAACCCAAATATACTATAGAGGGGTATTGTATAACATAAGAGGAGTGGTTATGGATGGCAAATGGTCAAAAAATTTTATTCTTGGGTGTTTACGGAATGGAGGTAGTGGAATGTGGAGGTGCGTTAGCTAAAAACGTTGAAAATGGCGGTCAATCCCATGCAACAATTATGTTATGTAGGGAAACAAGTCAACCTCAAGTAAGAAAAGCTGCAGAAATTTTAGGGGTTAACATTTCTTTTCTTAATTTTGAATCGGGTTGTGTTGATTTAAGTGCAGAGTCGAAGAAGAAATTAATCAAAGTTATTCGTGAAGTTAAACCCGATATTATTATTACACAGGATCCAGAACATTCATTTCATGATTTAGATCCAGACAGAAGACCAGCGATGACGTTGCTTTTGGAATCTATCGCACTAGCAAGCCGTGATTATGCCTTGAATGACATGCCTGATCTAGAACCTCATCCAATTCCAACGATTTATTACATGACACCGCACCACCCGAATACAGTTATTGATATTTCTCAGGTATGGGAGAAAAAAGAAACCGCCATGGATGCATTAGAAAGCCAAATGGAATTTAGTGGTATGCACTTTGATCGAATGTTAGACGAACAGTCTGCAGAGTTATTATATCCTGGGTTTTCGAAGTTAAATAAATTTGAAAAAGGGAGGGAAATACACAGAGTATTAGATAAAGCTGTCCATGTATATCATGGTCTAGCAACGCATGGACATTTTGCAATTGCTGAAGCTTATCGTCGAGAAGGTAACTTTCATTTAGCTGAACTTATAATTTAAAAACAGGGGGAGTTCTTTTGGGGAAAAAATTTGTTAGTCTGTTAATTTTTTTACTTGTATTTAATTTGTTTAGTGGCTTTGCTACAGCCGAACAACATCCAAAGACTTTAAGAATTGCAATCAATAGTGATGAGAGCACTCTGACCCCATATACTTATCAAACGGGCTATCCAGGGTTGGAATTAGTTCATTTATTATACGATACCTTGTTCCAGCTAGATGAGAATAATATTCCACAGCCGTGGATGGTAGAAGATTATTCAGTTAGCGAAGACGGATTAACATATGATTTTACACTATTTAAAGATATTACATGGCAGGATGGAAAGCCATTAACAGCAAATGATGTAAAGTTTACAGTTGACTATTTTATACAACATCCAAAATCTCGTTTTACGGTCCCTCTTCAAACTATCAAATCTTTAGAAGTAAAAGATGAATTAAATTTTAGTATTACATTAAATCAACCAGAACCCAATTTTATGATTCAACCTTTAGCTGATGTTCCAATTTTACCGCAACATATTTGGAGTGAAATAACAAATCCCGATGAGGCAACGAATGCATTAGGGAGTGGTCCATATAAACTTGTGGAATATAAAGCTGATCAGTACTACAAATTTGAAGCAAATGAAAATTACTTTAAGGGACAGCCAGCTTCAGAAGAACTAATACTCCCAATTGTATCTGATACAACAGCAATGTTTACTGCTTTAAAAGCTGGGGAAGTAGATAGTGCTAGTTCTAGTCTTACACCAGAAATTGTTGGTGAATTTGAATCTAATCCTAATTTAACCGTTGAATCCGGACCAGGGTTTTCAACCACTTTATTTCAAATTAATGCCGAAAGATATCCAATGTCTGAAAAAGAATTTAGACAAGCAATTGCATATGCTATCGATACTCAATACCTAGTAGATACTGTAATCCTAGGCTATGGTCAAGTTGGTAGCCCAGGTTTCATTCATCCATCAAGTCCTTTTTATAACTCAGATTTATCATTCAAGCCAGATAAAGAGAAAGCAAAACAACTACTAGCAGAGGCAGGCTTCAAAGATTCAGATGGTGACGGCTTTATTGAGGGGCAAAACGGAGAAGCAATCGATTTAAGTATCCTAGTTCAATCTGAAAATCCACTGCGTATTCGTACAGCAGAAATAATCTCTGGATGGTTAAACGACGTGGGAATTAAAGTAACTGCAAAATCTCTTGACTCCGATACTATCATTTCACTTGTATGGCCAGAGTACGATGTAAGTAAAGGAAGAGATTTTGATTTTACAATGTTTGGTTGGTCTAGTACCGTTCAATTATTCCCAGATCGCTTAATAGATCTTTTCTATTCTGACCCAAGTTTAGGAACTATAAATATTGGAGGATATAACAATTCCGAGTTTGATAAGTTAGGGGATGTACTGAAGAGTACAGTTAATGAAGATGAACGAAAAAACATATTTTATGAGATGCAAACTCTTGTGGCAGAGGATTTTCCAATTGTAACCCTCTATTATCAAGAAATTGTGAACGCATATAATCCAAGTGTTTATGACGGTTACGTCTTTCAATCTGGTAAAGGTATTTTAAATAAACTTTCCTTCGTGTCTGGACAAAAGAGTGAACCTCAAGAAAATCAGGGTGAAAAGGATGGCACAGACACAGATGTAAACAAAAATGATACTGATTCTAAGAAGGAAAATAATAACAGTAACTCAGACTCTTCAAATTCAAGTTCTAATAACTCGTCACTTTTTATTCTACTTGGTTTAATCCTAGTAGTAGTTATTGTCTTTATGTTTTTTAGAAAAAGTACAAAAAAGAATACAGGAAATGATGACTTTGATGAATTCAATGTCTAATTTAATGATATTTCTCAGTACTTAATTAAATGTAAAGGGATGACACAAAATTTGGGTCATCCCTCCTTCATTCAAAAATCGTATCAATCTATAAGGAGGCGCCCCATGGGGAAATTCTTTGCTGGTAAGTTTGCTCAATATGCCATTGTTATTTTCTTGATGCTCACCTTGAATTTTCTATTGCCAAGGTTGATGCCCGGAAACCCATTAGTGTATCTCGCTGGAGAAGATGTTGGGTTTATGTCGAGTGCCGAAAAGGAAGCCATCTTAGATGAGCATGGTCTTAATGACCCAATATGGACACAATATATGACTTACGTAAAAAATGTTTTTACTGGTGATTTTGGATTTTCTTATCAGCAAAAAAGACCGATTTCTGAACTACTAATGGAACGATTGCCTTGGACGATGCTATTAACTGGACTAGGTTTAATTATTTCTACCATTATTGGTGTCATGTTTGGAGCATTGTCTGCATGGAAAAGAGGAACAAGGACGGATGCAAATCTTTTAACAGCTTTCATGTTCTTAAGTTCAATGCCATCTTTTTGGATTGGAATGATTCTCGTATCCATTTTTTCTGCACAGCTTGGGTGGTTCCCTGTCTTTGGTGCTGAAAGTGCATGGTCCAACTTAACAGGCTTTGATAGATTTGTAGATATTATGAAACACTTAGCGTTGCCATTAACGACTTTAGTCCTTATATCTGTAACGAGCACCTTTATGATCATGAGGTATTCTATGTTGAATGTATTAGGCGAGGATTACATTATGATGGCAAAAGCTAAGGGTGTAAAGGAAAAGGTTATTAAATATAAACATGCCATGCGAAATGCACTTTTACCTGTAGCGACTGTTTTTATGCTCAGTTTAGGATTTATGTTAGGTGGAGCTACTGTTATTGAAACGGTATTCGCTTATCCGGGTGTAGGAAGATTGATGTTCGAGTCTGTTCTAAGTAGGGATTACCCACTGATACAAGCGACATTTTTAATCATTACTTTTAGCGTTGTTATTGCAAATTTACTAGCTGATATTATTTATCCACTCTTAGATCCGAAGGTGGGGAAGCATAATGGATAAGCAAAAGCTAAAGCGTTATTGGAGAATAATGACCTCAAATAATCTTGGAATGATCGGACTAGGTATATTGGTAGTATTCCTACTCATCGCCATTTTTGCACCAGTCATTGCCCCATTTGATCCTACTGAGAGAGTAGGGCAACCATTTATGAAACCGAATGGGGAATTCTTGTTGGGGACCAATGATGTTGGTCAGGACATATTAAGTGAATTATTATACGGAACACGGGTCTCATTATTAATAGGGGTAATTGCTGCACTCATTTCTATTGTTTTGGGCTGTTTAGTTGGGGTTATTGCCGGTTATTACGGTGGAAAAGTAGATTCCTTATTGATGAGATTGGTAGATTTAGTACTAGTAATTCCTTTTCTTCCGTTGATGATTTTACTTGCGGCCTTTATTGGACCGAGCTTTTGGAACATTATTCTCGTTATTAGTTTAATTTCTTGGGCGAGCCCAGCGAGAGTAGTCCGTTCGCAAGTATTAACTTTAAAAACAAAAGGGTATGTGGAAGCGGCCAAATCGATAGGAACTGATATTAGAGTGATTTTGTTCCAGCACATTTTACCAGGGGTTATCCCTATCGCGCTCTCTCAATTTGTTTTAGCAGCTAGTCATGCCATCTTAATTGAGGCATCACTAAGTTTCTTAGGATTAGGAGATCCTTTCACCAAAAGCTGGGGTACGATTTTATATTACGCCCAAGCAAGAGGTGCCTTTTTAACAGATGCCTGGGTGTGGTGGATACTCCCGCCAGGTTTACTCATTACTACACTGGTAATTGGGTTTGCTTTTACGGGCTACTCGTTAGAAGAAATATTAAATCCACGTTTAAGAAAGGAGAGGTAAAGAGATGGGAACTGTATTATCAGTAGAAAAACTATCAACCTATTTTAAAACAGATAAAGGAATTGCCAAAGCTGTGGAAGACGTCTCCTTTACTGTAAACGAGGGTGAAATGCTTGGGTTGATTGGGGAATCAGGTTGTGGCAAAACAACCGTAGCCCAATCCATCTTACGGTTAATTGAGTATCCGGGTAAAGTAGTTAAAGGAAGTGTGCACCTGAACGGTAAAGATCTTCTTAAGGCATCTAATTCAGAATTATCTAAGTTAAGATGGAAGGATATATCCGTCATCCCTCAAAGTGCAATGAACGCTTTAAACCCAATCTATACAATTGGGGATCAAATAATAGAAGCCATCTTACTCCATGAAGATGTAACGAAAAAAGAAGCTATTAAACGTACCAAAAACTTACTTGAGATGGTAGGTATCGATGGTGATAGATGGAAGAGCTACCCACATGAATTTAGTGGTGGGATGAAACAGAGGGTTGCAATTGCTATGGCATTAGCTTGTAATCCAAAGGTCATTATATCTGATGAGTCCACGACTGGACTAGATGTCCTAACCCAGGCTCAAGTTATTGCTTTATTAAAAGACCTTCAAAGGAAAATGAATTTAGCCGTTATTATTATTTCACATGATTTACCGATGGTGACAGCCATATGCGATCGAATTGCCATTATGTATGCGGGAAAAATTGTTGAGTGGGCAAATACAGATCAAATACTAAAAGATGCAAGACATCCTTATGCTAAAGCATTGTTAAATGCGACTCCTGATTTATCGGATATTGGTAGAAAAGTACAATCAATCCCGGGGAGTGTACCCAACTTAGTAAATCCTCCTAAAGGGTGTAGATTTCACTCAAGATGCCCTTATGTGATGGAGAGCTGCTCGCAAATAGTACCTGAGTTATTAGAAGTTAGCCCTGGCCATTATACTGCCTGCTTACTGGAGGAGATTCGTCATGGATAAACAGGTATTAGTCAAAATTAAGAATTTGAAAAAACAATTTATTAAAAAGACTGGACCTTTTTTTAATCGAAAGGTTCAAGAGGTATATGCCGTAAATAATGTAAACCTTGAAATTATGAAAGGTGAAATATTAGGGATTATTGGTGAAAGTGGATGCGGAAAAACGACTACTGCAAGAATGTTAATGAGGTTAATGAAAGAAACAAGTGGTGAAATTTGGTTTGAAGATCAAGATCTTTGCCAATTATCAGAGTCCCAGACAAGGAAAGTACGGAAAAAAATGCAAATGATTTTTCAGGATCCTTACGATACGTTGAATCCTGGTATGCGAATCTTAGATATTTTAATGGAACCACTTAATGCTCATGAAAAAGAGGTGTCTTACCAACAAAGAATAGAAAAAGTAAAGCAAACGATAGAATCAATTGACTTAAAACCAGCTGAAGATTTTATGTATCGGTATCCACACCAATTGAGTGGTGGACAAAGACAAAGGATAGCCATCGCCCGGGCGGTTATATTAGAGCCTCTATTTATCGCAGCCGATGAGCCAACTTCTATGTTAGATGTGTCCGTGCGTGCGGGAATTTTAAACTTACTACTAGAATTAAGAAAAAAGATGGGGCTAACGATGATGTTTATCACTCACGATTTATCAACTGCTAGCTATATGTGTGATAGAATTGCAGTTATGTATCAGGGAAGAATTGTAGAAAGTGGACCTACAAAGAAAATTATACAATCTCCAACTCATCCATATACGAAGGCACTAGTGTCTGTTGTGAAGGATTTAAACTATTTTATTGCGAACCGTGAAAACATTATCCTCGATGGAGAGGTAGATGCCACCCGAAAACAAGTCGGCTGTCCATTTGTATCAAGATGTCCACATCAAGAAAGTAAGTGCCATACGGTTGAGCCAAAACTCGAGTCTCTTGGCCAAGGTCATCTTGTTTCATGTCATTGTCATTCTGATATAATGGAAAAAACATCATAGATTAAGGAGACAAGGTAATGGAAGAAGTAAAAAAGATTAAGATTGCTGTAAATGGTGGGATTAGCTTTGGAGCGAAGCTAAATGCTAAACAAATGATTACTATAGCAAAATATATGAACGAAGAGGATGAACTAGAGCTAACGACCTTCCAACAGCTATATTTAGAAATACCAGAGGATCAAAAAGATGAGATTATTAGAGAACTAGAAGGTGTTGGCTTAAGGTGTTATCCTGTTGGAAATTATGTTAAGAGTCTACGCACCTGCAACTTTTGTAAAGGGGAAGAAGCAGAAGGAATGCCTGTGGCAAAAGAATTAAACGAACGGGTAGCCGGAAAGGACGTCCCCTTTACTTTAAAAATCGCATACACAGGTTGTCCAATAGGCTGTGGGGAACCTTTAATAAATGATATCGGTGTAATGAAGATTAAAGACGGATTCAATTTATACGCAGGTGGTAAATCCAAAGGAAAAGATGCACAAGTGGGCACATTATTATTTGAAAATTTAGAACCACATGACCTTTATCAAAAAGTTGAGAAGCTAATAGACCTATACGCAGCGAACGGAAAGAAGAGAGAAACGGTACTTAAGTTTATTAACAGGTTTGGTAAAGATCAGATTTTAGAACAATTAAGCCAATAATATAGGCTTGTAAGGGTTTTTATTTGAAAAAATTGGATATATCATTTATTTTTAATTTATTGAGAAAAAATGTTTGACATACCCTACTGGGGTATCATATAGTGTAATCAAGGAGGTGCTGCAATGGCGGTTAACCCACCGAATGACAATATTGTTCCAATTGATGATAGTTGCTGTTCTACAACTAGCGAGAGAAAAAGCCATCATTCAGATAAAGTAAAAAGTAATCTTGTTTCTAGATTAAATCGAATTGAAGGTCAGATTCGTGGTATTAAAGGTTTAATTGAGAAAGATACCTATTGTGATGATGTCATTACACAAATCTCTGCCACCCAATCGGCTCTCAATAGTGTAGCTAAAATTTTACTTGATGGGCACCTTAGAAGTTGTGTAGTTGAACGTATTCAGGATGGAGATGACGAGGTTCTAGATGAACTACTTACGACCATCCATAAATTGATGAAAAAATAGGAGTGACGATAATGGAAAAAGTAACACTAAACGTACAAGGAATGTCTTGTGGACATTGTGTGAAAGCAATTGAAGGAAGCGTTGGCGAAATGGCTGGAGTGAAAGAGGTTAAAGTATCTCTTGAAGACGCTACAGTTGATGTGGAATTTAACCCAAGTGAAGTTTCTTTAGATGCAATTAAGGAAACGATTGATGAAGAAGGATACGAAGTCCAATAAATAATAAGGAGAAACCGTGCTGTTTAGCACGCTTTCTTTTGAAATAAAATATACCCCATATAGGTATAAGGAGTTTTTGATCATGAGCGAAAAATTACAGGAATCCAATTTTCAAATTACAGGCATGACCTGTGCTGCATGTGCCACTAGAATTGAAAAGGGCTTGAAAAAGGTCGAGGGTGTTCAAGAAGCTAATGTTAATTTAGCTTTAGAAAAGGCATCCATTAAGTTTGATAAAGGTGCTACTAATAACCAAGCACTGCAACAGAAAATAAGAGACCTTGGCTACGACGTTGTAACAGAAAAGGTCGAACTAGATATTACGGGTATGACCTGTGCCGCTTGTTCAGCAAGGATTGAAAGAGGTTTAAATAAGATGGATGGGATCACTCAAGCCTCCATCAATTTAGCATTAGAAAGAGGGTCTGTTGAGTATAATCCATCTACTATTACACCTACAGACATTATTCAAAAAGTAGAGAAGCTCGGTTATGGAGCCGTCATCAAAGCTGATGAAAATGAGAAAGAGGCAGTAGATCATCGTCAAAAAGAAATAGAAAAGCAAAAAGGGAAGTTCATATTCTCTGTGATTTTATCACTCCCATTATTATGGGCGATGGTAAGTCACTTTGAATTTACATCTTTTATTTATCTGCCGGAAATGTTTATGAATCCGTGGGTGCAGCTTGCCTTGGCAACGCCAGTTCAGTTTATTATTGGTAAGCAATTTTATGTTGGGGCTTACAAGGCGCTAAAAAATGGTAGTGCCAACATGGATGTACTAGTAGCTTTAGGTACTTCAGCAGCTTACTTCTACAGTTTATATTTAACGTTTGCTTCAATTGGTTCTAATGAGCACATGGTTGAGTTGTACTATGAAACAAGTGCGATTTTAATCACACTCATTATATTAGGTAAGTTATTTGAAGCAAATGCAAAAGGAAGATCCTCTGAAGCGATTAAAAAGCTAATGGGCCTTCAAGCCAAAACGGCAACAGTACTTCGTAATGGGGAAGAATTAGAGCTGCCGTTGGAGGAGGTAGTTGTCGGTGATGTCCTTTTTGTCAAACCAGGTGAAAAAGTACCTGTTGACGGTGAGATTTTAGAAGGTCAATCCGCTCTTGATGAGTCTATGCTTACAGGAGAAAGTGTTCCGGTTGATAAAACAGTAGGGGATGCAGTTATAGGGTCGACTATTAACAAAAATGGTTTCTTGAAGATTCAAGCAACAAAAGTAGGTAGAGATACAGCATTAGCTCAAATTATTAAAGTAGTGGAAGAGGCCCAAGGTTCAAAGGCTCCGATTCAACGACTAGCAGATAAAATTTCTGGAATCTTTGTCCCGATTGTAGTAGGTATTGCGGTTATTACTTTCTTAGTTTGGTATTTCGCGGTAGAGCCAGGTAACTTTGCGGAAGCTCTGGAAAAAAGTATTGCTGTATTAGTTATTGCGTGTCCGTGTGCGCTTGGGCTGGCTACCCCGACATCTATTATGGCTGGATCTGGCAGGGCTGCAGAATTTGGAATTCTCTTTAAAGGTGGAGAGCATTTAGAACAAACCCATCAGATTACCACGGTTATATTAGATAAAACAGGGACAGTTACAAATGGAACACCTGTATTAACAGATGTAAAAGTAGAGGAACATCTTACGGAAGAAGAGTTTTTGACATTAGTAGGGACTGCTGAGAAACAATCTGAGCATCCACTGGCACAAGCAATTGTCCAAGGAATTAAAGAAAAAGGTATCAGTCTTCAAAAATCATCACAGTTTGAAGCAATCCCTGGATTTGGGATTCAAGCTGTGATTCAAGAAAAGTCAGTCCTTATTGGTACACGTAAGCTGATGAATAAACATGGAATTGAAATAGATCATGTGGAAAGCAAAATGGATGACCTTGAACGTCAAGGGAAAACAGCCATGTTAGTTGGTATTGATGGTCAATTTGCAGGATTAATTGCTGTTGCGGATACCATTAAGGAAACTTCCGAAAAGGCAATAAAGCGCTTGAAAGATATGGGTCTTGAAGTGTTTATGATTACTGGAGATAACCAAAGAACAGCTGATTCCATAGCGAAACAAGTTGGAATTGAAAACGTAATTGCAGAGGTACTACCGGAAGGAAAAGCAGATGAAGTGAAAAAACTTCAGGAGCAAGGAAAGAAAGTGGCAATGGTTGGAGATGGGATAAACGATGCCCCAGCACTTGCCATTGCAGATATCGGTATGGCTATTGGTACAGGAACAGATGTGGCAATGGAAGCTGCTGACATCACACTAATCCGCGGGGATCTAAACAGTATTGCTGATGCCATTTATATGAGTAAAATGACCATCCGCAATATCAAGCAGAACCTGTTCTGGGCATTTGGATATAACACGCTTGGCATTCCAGTTGCAGCTCTAGGCTTTTTAGCACCATGGCTAGCAGGAGCAGCAATGGCCTTTAGTTCTGTCTCTGTCGTATTAAATGCACTTCGATTGCAACGCGTTAAACTTTAATGGAGGCTACAGACTATGAAAAAATGGGCGATTTCAGCTGTTGTATATTTATTAGTTGTTATAGGTGGCTATTTAGCTTATGATGCACTGGCGAGCGGGAACGAAGAAGTCTCAACTGATGGTCATTCTACTGGCCATCAGGAAGAAATAAATGGGGAAGAGAACGAACCAAAAGATGAACATGGTGATGATCACGGTGAGCACAGTGATACTGACACAACCAACCTAGACAGTGAGGTTACCGTTCATTTAAATGGAGCTGAAGGGAAGATTAACCTCTCCTTAGTAGATACAGAAGGCAATGCGGTCGAGGATTTGGAAGTGAATCATGAGAAATTACTACATCTGATTGTGGTTAGTGAAGACTTAGAAACCTATGTTCATTTACATCCTGACGAAGTTTCGCCAGGTACATTTGAAACAAAGCATGATCTTCCTGAGGGTGAATACAAAGCTTTTGTTGATATAAAACCGAAAAAACTCGCTTATCATGTTGGTGCAATCCCGTTTACAATAGGTGAAGAGCACGGTGAACATGGTCATGGTAATGAATTAGAAGCTGATACGGATTTTACAAAAATAGTGGATAATCATACGGTGACTATGGAACCGACATCTTTAAAATCCGGTGAAGAAATCACATTACAGTTCGATTTAAATGGTGATACACCAGAACCTTACTTGGGAGCGCTAGGACATGTCGTGATTTTAGATGAGATGGGTGAGGAGTATATTCATGTACATCCATTAGAAGGCGATGAGCCTGTCTTTGCAACTAGCTTTCGAAACCCTGGGATTTATAAAATCTGGGCAGAATTTCAATTTAATGGGAAAGTGTTTGTATTCCCATATATCGTAGAAATCCAATAAATACAGAAAGAAAAGACCAACATGATTACGTTCATGTTGGTCTTATTTATATCTGGATTTCATTCTTCGATTTTGTCGGTATTTCATACTACTTAAAATAATCACAATCCCAATTACGATTAGGATGGTATTCCATAAAAGGGTGCTGGAAGAACGATTTACTTGAATATCTTTCTGAACAGAAAAGCTCGAATCCCTATTTTTCTCGTTAGCAGGAGTAATATCTTTTAATTGGAAGGAAGTGACAACATTGCCATTTTGATTTGTGATGTTTAGCGTACCATTCTTTTGAATTTCCGGAGTGACTGTGTCCGAAAGTTGATGCGTATACGACAAATCCTTTACTGTTACAAACTCTGAGTCATCGAGAGAAAAATAAGTTTCTTTCTCAATCGATTCCGTTATGAAATTGGTAAATGCAAAATCCAGTAGTTCAACCGTGTCACTATATGCTTCTTGTTCATAGGAAGCCTTTAGTGTAACCACTATTAAATTCAGATCTTTAGATTTGGCAGTAGTAACGAGTGTGAATCCAGATTGACTAACAAATCCATTTTTTCCACCTGTAATGCCTTCATACGGTATTTCGCCCCTTAACATCCTATGATGGTTATATAAGGTCGTATCCCAAGACTCCCCATCCCATTCCATTTGTTTTGTACTAAAAATCTCTCTGAAGGTTTCGTTTTTCATGGCGTACTGAGTAATCACTGCCATGTCTTTAGCAGTGGTTACATGGTCAGGGTGAAAGAGACCGTGTGGGTTTTCAAAATGTGTCTGAGCCACCCCAACTTCGTCTTCTAGGTACTGATTCAGATCATCTGCAAACTGTTCAACGGTTCCGCTTAAGTGTTCCGCGATTGCTACTCCCGCATCATTACCAGAGTTAATTAGTAAACCTTGAAGAAGTTTCTTTAAGGAAACCTGTTCTCCTTCTTCTAGGTACACTCTAGTTCCATCTGTATATCTTGCATTTGTGCTTACCGTCACAATATCGTCTAATTGACCATGCTTTATAGCATAAAGAGCCGTGGCAATTTTAGTAATACTTGCAGGGTACATTTCGACATTTGCGTTCTTCTCATACAGAATCTGTCCTGAATCTGCTTCGAATATGATGGCTGCTTCACTAATGATGGATGGAGGAATAACGGTTTCTTCAGCTGAAACTTGAGTTGTATATATAGTAAATATTAAAAAAATAATTAAAATCATTGACCATATTTTCAAAACAAAGCACCTGTTTCTATCAATTGTTAAGGAAACGCTCAAATAACGTACCTCCTAAGTATACTCGGAAAACACTAATTTCTCTATGGATATGGGCAAGCTGTAACGAATATGAAAAATTCTTGCAACTTCACCGTTTCATAATAAGGTGATTTTACGTAAAAGCTATATTTATGAATGAAATTATAGGAGCAGATCATGATGATTGGTATAAGAAAGCTTGAAAAGTCTATTCGTATATTACTAGCAGGTGTGCTGCTATCGCATCTTGGAACATACCTTGTTACCCCGTTATTACCGATCATGCTTTCTCTAGAAGCTGGTCTAGCTGTTGGAAGAATCGGAATTGTCCTAGCAAGTAATGCCATTTCGTTTCAATTTGGGAGTATTGTAGGTGGTGTTTTGGCGGACCGAGTAGGAAGGCGGTTGATTATTGGACTTGGAGCTTTTATTGGCATGTTAGGTCTAATTGGCTTTGGTTTTTTCCGTGATTACTGGCTCCTTCTTCTATCTGCGATTACTTTAGGTTTTGGTAATGGATTAAATGCTCCTTCAACCAAAGCAGCAATTTCAGTGTTAGCTGCTGAGGAGAACCGCACAACTGCGTTTTCACTAAGGGGAATTGCTGCCAACATCGGAACTGGTACAGCAGGTATCGTCATCTTCTTTTTCATAACCGGATCTTCACAAATCATTTTCTTTATAGCTGCAGCAGTATACTTGTTACTGGCTTTAATGAGTTGGACTTTATTACCCAAACATTGTGGGAATGAACCTTGTCCAGAGATGCCATTAGGAGCATATAAAGAAGTGTTTCAAAACAAATCTTTCCTCGTATTTGGCTTTGTCAGTATTTTTATTTGGGCTTTGTATACACAGCTCGCTCTTGTACTGCCATTAAGAGCAGCAGATGTATTAGCAAACCCTTCAAATGTTGCTCTTATTTGGACGATTAACAGCATCATCGTAATCAGTACGCAAAGTTTAATTACGAATAAGTTTATTCTTCACCGACATCCATTAACGGCCATGGGAATTGGGATGGTGTTTATCGGATTAGGTTTGGGCTCTCTCTATTTTGCTAGCTCTTTTATTCATTTAGTATTCAGTGCAGCAACGTTTGTTATAGGGGAGATGTTAGTTCTCCCAACAACGGACAGCACAATCTCCCAGTTATCTAAAGCCCAGTTAATTGGAATATTCTTTGGGTTGGCAAACGTAATTTTTGGACTAGGGCAAGCGGGTGGAAACTTTGTCGGAGGTCAATTATTGAGTGGTAGTGAAGATTATCCACTTTTGCCATGGCTTGTGTACGCCATCATCGGAGTTGTCATGGGCATCCTCATTATTATGTTGAAAAAATGGAAGCCATTGAACGACTCTTTAAAGAGTGCAGCTCAAAAAGATGGATCACCAAAACATGCTCCAAAAGTTTCTGTTGACTCTTCCCAACACAAAACACATCCTTTTAACAGCTGGGAGCCAGAAGTTTTTTTTCGGAAGAGAACGGATCCATAATGTGAAAATGTAGTAGACAATTATTACTTTGAGGCATTACCATTGAAAAATGGTAATGTCTTATTTTTGTAAGGAGAAATAAATGGCTGAATGGACTATATCCATATTTGAACAATATAGTAACGTCGCGATCATATTAAGTATTATTCTGAATACAATCATTAGCATCTTAGGCATTATTCCAAGTGTGTTTCTGACGTCAGCAAATATATATTTTTGGGGATTCTGGGAAGGGACCATGATTTCTTTTTTAGGTGAGGTCATAGGAGCAGGAGTGTCCTTCCTCATTTTTAGAAAAGGGGGAAGGGATCTCGCTCATGAGAAGTTTGGGAATCACCCACGTGTCCGCAAGCTCTTAGTAGTACAAGGCAAAGAAGCTTTTTTTCTCATATTATCGTTAAGGTTATTACCTTTTATCCCATCAGGCATTATAACTTTAACAGCAGCCATTGGCTCAGTTTCGTTTTGGGTCTTTTTTGTTTCGAGTTCTATAGGGAAAATACCTGCTTTAATGATGGAGGCTTACTCTGTTCACGAGGTCATGGAGTGGACAGTCCAAGGGAAAGTTATTTTGGCTATAGTAGGACTGGTTATTGGTCTATATGTGGTAAAAAATATAAAGCAAGCAAAAAAATAGTAAACAAGGCGATTTATATTCTGGATGTTCAAAGCTACTCCTTATCATTACTGAGGAGTAGCTTTATTCTTTATTGCTGTTTAGTATAGTTTAGTTCCCAGATGATACCGAATGGATCTTGCACTTTCGCATATGTAGCACCCCAGAAAGTATCTTGAAGTTCCATTAAGATCTTACCATTTTCCACCATATGATCATAAATCTCTTTAATTTCAGCATCTGAATCAAAATCTAACACCAATGAAATGTTTGAGCCAACTTCTACAGTTTGATTAGGGAACGTGTCAGATACCATAAAGAACTGTTCACCCATTTCAAAACGCGCGTGTATGATTCGGTGATCCGCTTCTGGTGGAGTTGGAAAATCAGCCTCTCCAAATGTACTAAGGTTCGTAATCTCTCCTTTTAATACCTGCTTGTAAAACTCAAGAGCTTCTTTTGCATTTCCATTAAAAGTTAAATAGGGATTCGTTAATTTAAACATATGAACAACTCCATTCCGTTTTATATTCACATCATAAGAACATTAGTTCGTATATGTCAACTGATTATTTGGTAAAAGTAAATAAAAATTTAAAAAGAAAGGCGTCCATTTTTGTTTAATTCTTCTATAGTTAAAATATTCTAAAAATTGTAACATTAAAGTATAGGAAAGTTCATCAAGACAATCGTTATGAAAAAGGGTGATAGGCGATGTTTAAGCAATCAAGAAAAATGGAGCAGATTCCTCCCTATATGTTTGCTGAGTTTGCTAGGAAAAAAGCCGAGATGATTAAAGCCGGTGTGGATGTCATTGATTTAGGAATCGGTGACCCTGATTTACCAACCCCTGAACATATTGTTGAAAAGCTTGTTGAAGAAGCCCGAAAGCCTGAGAACTCGAAGTACCCTAGTTTTATAGGACATCCTGCTTTTAGAAAAGCAGTCGCCCATTTTTACAAAAGAGAATTTGATGTGGAACTAGATCCAGATACAGAGGTCCTAGCCTTAATCGGATCTAAAGAAGGGATTGCACATATCGTACCAACTGTTTTAAACCCAGGAGATTACTGTTTAATTCCAGATCCAGGGTATCCGCCATATCGTATGGCAACTTATTTAGCCGAAGCAAATGTCCAATATATGCCGCTCAAAAAGGAGAACCAATTCAAGCCTATTTTCACTGACATTCCTCAAGATATCTTACCTTTAGCCAAGCTAATGTTTCTTAATTATCCAGGTAACCCTACTGCGTCAACTGTTGACCTCAAATTTTACGAAGATGCCATTGCCTTTGCCCGTAAACACAATATCATTATTGCACAAGATTCTGCCTATAATATGATCACTTTTCAAAACTATAAAGCTCCTAGTGTTCTCCAAGTGGAAGGTGCAAAGGAGGTTGCTGTAGAGTTTGGCTCATTATCAAAGACTTATAGTATGACAGGATACCGAATTGGATATGTAGTTGGAAACAAGGACGTTATTAAATCGTTGTCTGTCTATAAAAGTAATACAGATACCGGTCAGTTTACACCCATTCAGCTAGCAGCTGCATATGCCCTAAATGGAGATCAAAGCTGTATAGGCAAGCATAACACCATTTATTGGGAGAGAATGAAGGCGATGATTGAGGGTTTAAAGGCTATTGATGTAGAGGTAGAACCACCAAAAGGGTCCTTTTTCATTTGGGCTCCAACACCAAAGGGCTATACCTCAAGTGAATTTGCAAGTACTGTCTTAGAGCAAACGGGAGTGATTATAACACCAGGAAATGCTTTTGGACCATCGGGGGAAGGGTATTTTAGAGTTTCATTGTCTTTACCAAATGATGTTTTAGCCGATGCGATTGATAGAATCAAGAAAAATATAAAATTATCCAAAAAGTGAGAGGAGAAATGTCCATGAATAAACAAACAACATCCCAAACAGGTACAAAAGTACAACAGCAAACCAAAAAATACTTAAACTATATTAATGGTGAATGGGTTGCCTCCGTTTCTGGAAAATTTTCAAAAAATGTGAATCCAGCTACAGGGGAATGCTTAGGTGAAGTTCCACAATCAACAAAAGAAGACGTGGATCTAGCTGTATTAGCAGCTAAGAAAGCTCAAAAGTCTTGGAGGATTGTTCCTGCCCCAGAAAGAGCCGAAATCTTATATGAAGTTGGAAGACTTTTAAAGGAAAAGAAAGAAGAGCTATCACAAATTCTCACAAGTGAAATGGGAAAAGTTATTGCTGAAGCACGAGGGGAAGTTCAGGAAGCTATTGATATGGCTTACTATATGGCAGGAGAGGGTCGCCGGTTATTTGGAGACACAGTTCCGTCTGAATTGCGAAATAAGTTTGCCATGAGCGTTCGTGTGCCAGTCGGAATTGCTGGACTCATTACTCCATGGAACTTTCCTATTGCTATTGCTTCATGGAAGTCCCTTCCAGCCTTAGTAGCAGGAAATGCTGTTGTCTGGAAGCCTGCATCTGAAACTCCATTTTTAGCGGCTGAATTTGTCAAAATTTATGAAGAGGCTGGCTTACCAAAAGGCTTATTAAACTTAGTTTTTGGTAGCGGTGGAGTGGTTGGTAATGCAATTGTTGAGCATCCTGATATAGATATCGTTTCCTTTACTGGTTCCAATGAAATCGGCCGTCAAATCAATGAGCGTGCAGGTGGGATGTTAAAACGGACTTCCCTTGAAATGGGAGGGAAAAATGCTGTTACAGTTCTGGAGGATGCAAATCTAGATCTTGCTGTCGACGGAATTATCTGGAGTGCATTTGGGACAGCAGGTCAAAGATGTACGGCCTGCAGTCGCGTCATTGTACATGAAGCTGTAAAAGAAGAGCTTGAACGAAAATTATTGGAAAGAGTCTCCAAGCTGAAAATTGGAAATGGGTTAGATGAGTCTGTTGATGTTGGTCCGGTTATCAATAAGGCTTCATTAAAGAGAATTGATAACTATGTGAAGATTGGTGTAAAAGAAGGAGCAAAGCTACTGTGTGGTGGTGAAATCTTGTCAGGTGGAGAGTACGATCAAGGTCACTACTACGCACCGACACTTTTTACTGACGTAACGTCTGATATGACGATTGCTCAAGAAGAAATCTTTGGTCCCGTTACTTCTATTATTCCTGTAAAAAGCTTAGAGGAAGCAATTGAGGTCAATAACAGTGTTGAATTTGGACTTTCAAGCTCCATTTTCTCTCAAGATGTGAATCGAGTATTCCAAGCTATGCGTGATTTAGATACGGGAATTGTATATGTGAACGCAGGGACGACTGGGGCCGAGATTCACTTACCATTTGGGGGAACAAAAGGGACTGGAAATGGCCATAGGGATTCTGGTGTTGCGGCACTAGATGTCTTCACTGAATGGAGATCTGTTTATGTAGATTACAGCGGGACTCTTCAGAGGGCTCAAATTGATAACAAGTAAGAGAATCTGATAAAAAGACCCCCTCTTATTTAGAGGGGGATCTTATCAGGAAACAGGCTCTTTATTTTCTTCGTAGCATTGGATTGCAGCATGTAATAACATACAATGTTCGAAATTACTTGTATCCAGAGAGGTTAGTTCCTTTAATTTTTCTAATCGATATATAAGAGTGTTCCGATGGATAAACATGTTCCTTGAGGCTACACTCATATTCATATTATTTTTACAAAACATTGTAAAAGTTTCGGCCAACACATTGTAATTGTCTGCTTCCGTTAATGGTGAGATAAGCTTAATTAGCTTTTTCTTATATTCACCTGTTAGTTCTTTAGAAAGTAATTTTAACAATGTCTCTCTTTCGTTATAAAAGAATATATTAGCATTTGAATCTGTTGCACCAACATTCATCGCTTTTTTGGCATTACTATACGACTCTGAGGCTCCGGAAATACCAGTTCCAATATCACCAACAGAGATGGTTGCGGATACTTTGTACTTTGCTTCTAAAAACGTATTAAGTCGTTGAAGTTTTGCCTCAAGTTGATGCTGCAGTAGAGGAAACGAATGTTCATCGGAAAGTGATTTAAAGATAATAAATCTTTCAATGTTTAAAAAGGAAATTAAGTCATTATTGGATTCATGAAATAGCAAGTAAAGAAAGTCTAGAACTTCCCTTTGAAAATATTGAAGTTGAAAGCTCCCATAAAGGGCTTCATTTGTTTGTTTAGTAGATATGTTCTTTGAGAGAGACTGTATATCAATGAGTAAACAAACTTTATCTGTTTCTAAATCATAATCTAGTAGTTTTGCATACTGATAAATATGTAGGTTAGCATCTGATTCTTTATAGTGAATCATTTGATGAATAAATACTTCAATCATTTTTTCTTTAAGTTCTATCATTTCTTTTCTAAATGCTTCTTGGCACATCATTTCAACATGATTTTTGACTAAGTGAACATATTTCTCGATTTCTCCAGGTTCACCTACAATTCCTAGTACTCCAATGACATTGTTATTAAACCTTATTGGGACAGAAATACCGGGGAGAATTTCATTTTCTATTTCATTTTCACAATTTACCATTCTGTCATTTTTAATAACTTCCAATGAAGGTTTATGGAATAAGCCAATCCGTTTTTTATCAGTGGAACCAATAATATACCCTTCATTATCCGTAATGCTAATGGGGAATTGTAAGACTTCACTTGTCTTTTCAGCAATCCCTTGTGCAATGTGTTCAAGAATTCGCATATACTCACCCTTTCTTGATCCATATGTAATAAGGTTGTTTGTCCATCATACAAAAGAAATAAAAAATCAACTTAATAATACCAGTTTTTTAGTCAAAATGTACATATTATTGCGAATATTTATAATTTATAATTATTTAAACAGTTTCTTCCAGTTTGTACGGTTATAAATTTTGACATTTTGCAAACGCTTTCTCTCGTTTTTGTAATCTATTATCCCGTAAAGTATGTTGCATAAATTTTAGAAATGATCAAGGGGGACTTATAGTGAGAAATATTCAGAATGACTATGATGTCATAATAATTGGAGGCGGTTTCTCTGGTATCACAGCGGCTAGAGAACTAAGCCTTCTAGGTCATAAGGTAGCAATTTTAGAGGCTCGGGATCGGCTAGGTGGGAGAACGTGGTGCGATCAACGTTTAAATACCATGTTAGAAATGGGTGGAACATACGTCCATTGGTATCAGCCACATGTTTGGACAGAAATTACTCGCTATGGTCTTGAGTTAGTGACAGCTCCAAAGGCTACAAGGGTTTATTGGATTTCAGAAGGTAAAACCCATCATGCACCAGTTGAAGAATATAAAGATAAATTAAAATCAACCGTTGAACGTCTAATGAGTGAAAGCCATAAATACTTGCCATTACCATACGACCCACTTCATTCTCCACAATTACACGACATTGACAGTATGACAGCAGAAGAATTTATGCGGAATGTTGGTTTAACTAAAGAAGAATTCGATATCTTGCATGGATGGGTGGCTTCAGACTTCTGTGGAAATCCAGCAGAGGGTGCCGTAACACAAATTTTCCGATGGTGGGTGTTCTCACAAGGAAACTGGAACACTCAAAGTGCCATGATTTCTACCTACCGATTGAAAGAAGGTACTAAAGCGCTGATTGATTGTATGGCAGCTGATACAAAGGCCGATTTTATACTTTCAACGGTCGTTAAAAAAGTCCAACATACTCAAGACTCGGTCGCAGTTACAACGGGCGATGGAACCGTTTATACAGGCAAATCTGTAATTGTTACAGTACCGCTAACCACTCTCCAAGATATTCAATTTGAACCGCAACTTTCCCAAGAAAAACAAGCTGCATCTAAAGAGGGGCAGACGTCAAAAGGTGTAAAAGTATGGGCAAGAGTTAAAGGAGAATTAGAACCATTTGATGCGCTTGCACCTGGAAATTATCCACTTAACTCCGTTCACTTAGATCGGTATGTAGATGGAGACAGCATCATAGTTGGATTTGGTCCAAGTGTAGACTGGCTAAGTCCAACAGATCGCGAGGGAGTAGAAAAAGCACTTCGCTACTGGATTCCTGAAATTGAAGTAATTGAGAGTACGGGTCATGACTGGGTAAATGATGAATACTCGAGAGAAACCTGGCCTATGTTGAAACCAAACCAATTGACCACTTATTTTAATGAGTGGCATACACCAGAAAACGGTGTTTATTTAGCTGGTTCCACGTATGCAAAGGGATGGGCAAGTTTCATTGATGGGGCGATCGAAAGTGGGCTTACTGTGAGTAGAAAGGTTCATAAACAGTTAACTGGAGAGAAAGCATTTTCGAATCACTCACATGTGAACCAGTAAGCTAATCTACTATGGAGTGTCCCTTGTTATGGGACACTTTTCTTAGCATTGCGGATCTCCTGTTCGTGAAAACTTTTAGCCGGACACACGTTCCGTTATTTTATCCAAAATGCCGGTTTCCGGTGTACAACCGGACTCACTTTTACTATTACTCAATCATTTAACAGTGTATGGAGGGATTGTTCATGAAAAGCACAATTAGGAATAAAGAAATGAGCCCCGAAGACGCAATATCACTCCTTGCCGAAAGTGACACATTACTAGTGGGGGGATTTGGTCTTTGTGGTACACCCTTTACACTAATTGATGCCATTGCTCGTCAAACAAAGGCCACCAATTTGACAGTCATCAGCAACAATTTGGGTGAATCTGGAAAAGGACTTGGCAAGCTTCTCCAAACAGGTCACTTAAAGAAAGCGGTAGGATCCTATTTTACGTCCAATCGAGATGCCGTCAAAGCATGGAAAAATGGTGAGCTTGAAATTGAATTGATTCCTCAGGGAACACTCGCAGAAGCCATTCGAGCAGGTGGTGCAGGCATTGCTGGATTTTACATTAAAACAGCAGTTGGTACACAGCTTGCTGAGGGAAAAGAAGAAAAGGTTTTTAATGGGGAACGGTACATTTTAATAGAAGGAATTCGTGCGAGAGTGGCACTTATTAGAGCATGGAAAGCCGATACTCTTGGTAATTTAATATATTCGAAGTCTGCAAGAAATTTTAATCCAATGATGGCAACTGCTGCTGATTTAGTCATTGCTGAAGTAGATGAAATTGTCCCGGCGGGTGAATTTAATCCGGAATTAGTGGTGACACCACATAACTATGTCGATGTTTTAGTAACGAGCAGATATGAAAAATTGGGTGGTGTGTACGTTGAAAGAAATGGATCAGAATAAAATTCGGATTGCCAAACGAATTGCTCAAGAATTGGAAAGCGGAATGGTAGTCAACCTAGGGGTTGGGATACCGACGTTAATACCTGATTTTTTGAGAGATGATCAAGGAGTGTTTTTACAATCAGAAAACGGAATGCTTGGAATGGGTCCAACGCCTCCGGAGGATGAGATTGATATGGACTGTATTAGTGCTAGTAAACTCCCTGTGACATTGGAGGACGGGGCTTCTATTTTCTCGAGTGCTGATTCATTCGTCATGATTCGAGGCGGTCATATTGATGTAGCTGTACTTGGTGCCCTTCAGGTAAGTGAAAAAGGAGAGATAGCGAACTGGGCCGTACCAGGTAAAGATATTTTGGGTGTAGGTGGGGCGATGGATTTAGTACCAGGAGCTAAGAAAATCATAGTCGCTATAACTCATGTTACAAAAGATGGACTCCCCAAACTTGTTCATGAATTAACCTATCCTACCAGTGGAATAAGGTGTGCCGAGTTAATTGTTACAGAGAAAGGTGTTTTTTCAGTAAAGGATGGCATTTTATTATTGGAAGAAATTGCGGAAGGTACCTCGATTGAGGAAATTAGGGAGTCGACTGAAGCTACGTTCCGTGTCGCAGAACACTTAAAGCAAATGCCAGTTTAATAAAGTCAGAGAATAGGAGGTAAAAGGGAATGGATTTTAGATTTTCAGAAGAAATTGAAATGCTTCGTCAGGGAGTAAGAGATTTTGTTGAACATGAAGTCGAGAAGGTTGCAATGGAAATTGAGGAAAACGATGAAATCCCGGAACGCATTGTGCAAATGTCAAAAGAGTTAGGGTTATTTGGTTTAGGCATACCGGAAGAGTACGGTGGTCTGGGACTCGATATGGTTGGAAAATGTGCCATCTATGAGGAATTAGGTAAGACACATAACGGCTATACGACTCTAATCGGTGCACATACTGGTATCGGATCGGTTGGGATTGTCGAGCTTGGAACAGAGGAACAAAAGAAAAAGTACTTACCGAAAATGGCCAGTGGCGATTGGATTGGTGCGTTTGCCTTAACGGAGCCAAGTGCGGGCTCTAATGCGGCAAATTTGAAAACGAAAGCCGTTAAAAAGGGTGATAAATATATTATTAACGGTTCAAAGCACTATATTACGAATGCTGTGGTAGGGAATGTATTCACGGTTATGGCTGTGACGGATCCGGAGAAAGGTCCAAAGGGGATTACCTCCTTTATTGTAGAAAAAGATTTCCCTGGTTTTCAACTAGGCTCAGTTGAAAGGAAAATGGGATTGCGTGGGTCTCATTCGGCGGAACTATTTTTTGAAGACCTGGAAGTCCCTGCAGAAAATGTATTAGGAGAAGAAGGAAAGGGTTATGTAAATGCACTGAAAATTTTAGCAAACGGTCGTGCAGGTTTAGCAGCTCGAAATTTAGGTTCATGTGAAAAACTTTTGGATATGAGTATGGAATTTGCCATGCAACGTGAGCAGTTTGGAAAACCCATTTATGAACAACAAGCAGTTCAACATATGTTAGCAGATATGGCCACTGAAATAGAGGTTCTACGCTCCATTACGTATAGAGTTGCCTGGATGAGTGACCAGAAAATGAGAGTTGTGAAAGAAGCAGCTATTGCTAAGTTGTATGGCTCTGAAGTATATAACCGAGTAGCTGATTTAGCCGTACAAATCCATGGAGGCATTGGGTATATGAGAGATTATCCAATTGAAAGATATTATCGAGATGCGCGAATTACGAAAATTTATGAAGGAACAAGCCAAATACAAAAAAATATCATTGCGAACGAATTGAAACGGGAACGCAGGTAGGAGGTGTCAGAATGAAGAACGTAGTGATTGTAGACGGTGTAAGAACAGCCATCGGACGTATGGGTGGAGCACTAAAGGATGTAGAAGTGGACATTTTGTCTGAAGTCGTTATGAGAGAGGTCTTAGAAAGGACTGGGATTGAAGGGCATGAGGTTGACCATGTGATATGGGGTCACGCCAAGCAAAGCTCTGATCATCCTAATCTAGCAAGATTGGCTGCATTACGTGCTGAGATCCCAGTGGAGGTTCCTGGTTATACCGTACACAGACAATGTGCATCAGGACTACAGGCGATATTAAATGCTGTTCAAGAAATTATGTGCGGGAACGCTGAGATAATACTAGCTGGTGGGGCGGAGAGTATGAGTACAGCGCCATATTATTTAAGGCATGCTAGATATGGATTTGGTGCTGGGAACGGAGAAATACTTGATCCTAATACAGAGAGCCAACCCAGAGCTCAACCAATCGAAGTGTACGGCAATTTAACAATGGGGCTCACAGCTGAAAACCTAGCTGACAAGTATAAGATTAGTCGAACGGAACAAGATGAGTTTGCCTTATTAAGCCAAGAAAAGGCTGCTGCAGCCATCTCTAATGGTCTATTTAAAGAAGAGATTGTTCCTGTAAAAGTAAAACAGAGAAGGGAATCCGTAATCTTTGACCAAGATGAGCACCCTAGAAAAACCTCTTTAGAAAAACTTAACCAGTTAAAAGCTGTATTTAAGGACGGTGGTTCCGTAACAGCTGGAAACGCGAGCGGTCGAAATGATGGAGCTTCAGCTATACTGGTTATGTCTGAGGAAGAAGCATTAAAACGTGGGTTGAAACCACGTTTAAGATTTGTCTCTCAGGGAGCGGCAGGAGTTTCTCCTGACATTATGGGAATTGGCCCTGTGCCATCCACCGTTAAAGCATTAAAACAAGCAGGTTTATCCATCAATGATATAGATCTCATAGAATTAAACGAAGCCTTTGCAGCTCAAGCTTTGGCAGTCATTAAAGAATTGAAAATAAATATAGAACGATTGAATGTCAATGGTGGTGCAATTGCACTTGGACATCCCATTGGAGGAACAGGGGCCATATTAATGACAAAACTCATGCATGAGATGGAGCGTAGAGGTAGCCGATACGGACTCGTCACTTTATGTATTGGTGGTGGCCAAGGACTCTCGGCAATTGTCGAAAATGCAAGGCTGTAGAAGGAGGAGGAATCCGATGAAGAAACCGAAAATTCTTCAAATTCTATCCATGTATCATAAAGAGGGAGAACGGATTTTAGCAGAAGGTGCGGATATAAGGAAAACGAATGAAACAGACCCCGAGAAACTGGCTAAAATGGTAGGAGATGTGGATGGAATTGTTCTTCGTGCTCCTGCTCGGGTAACAAAGGAAATCATAGATGCTGCTCCTTCCTTAAAGGTCATTTCGGGTGCGGGCGTTGGACTCGATAACATTGATGTAAAATATGCTACACAAAAAAGCGTGATGGTCCTACATGCTCCTTCTGTTAACCGGGTTTCTACAGCTGAGCATGCTGTCATGCTTATCATGGCGCTCAGTAAATCTCTTGTTCCATTTCATCAAGCCATGACACAAGGAAACTATGACTCTAGGATGTCACTAGAGTCTCATGAATTAAAAGGTAAACGAGTTGGAATTGTAGGCTTCGGAAGCATTGCAAAAGAGGTAACAAAGAGGTTAAAGTACGGATTTGAAATGGACGTAACGGTTTGGGTTAGACAATTCAATGAAACTAAGCATGGATTAGCACGTGAACTAGGTGTTGATATCACAACAGACATAGACCATTTATTTAAAACATCAGATTTTATATCCCTCCATATACCTTATTCTCACGAAACAAAACGCTTCATTCATAAACATCACTTTCAGCTTATGAAAAAAACAGCCTACCTGATTAATACGGCTCGTGGCGCGATTATCAATCATACTGATTTATTCGAGGCACTAGAGACGGGGCGAATTGCTGGTGCGGGACTTGATGTCTTTGACCCTGAACCGCCACCCAAAGATTCTCCTCTATTGACTTTACCCAACGTAATTTTGACTCCGCATGTTGGCGGGACCACCGTTGAAAGTAATTACCTAACCTCTACGACTGTTGCTAAAAATGTATTAAAAACATTAGCGGGTGAGAAGCCAGATTATATTGGGAATCCAGAAGTATTAGGCAAAATGGAGGAATCAAATGATGAGAAAGTATAAAATCGCACTTATCCCGGGGGATGGAATTGGTGTGGATGTTCTTCGGGAAGGGACAAAAGTGATGGATACCATTTGTTCTCTTGGTGGTGGAGTATCCATTGAATATAAGGAATTCGACTGGAGCTGTGAATATTACCTAAAGCACGGAAGAATGATGCCAGAGGATGGACTTGAGAGATTAAAAGACTTTGATTCTATCTATTTAGGTGCCGTAGGATATCCTGGGGTACCTGACCATGTTTCATTATGGGGGCTATTGCTACCTATAAGGCGCCACTTCCAGCAATACATAAATATTAGGCCAGTAAAATTACTGAGAGGAATAACGTCGCCACTTGCCAATCGAGGCCCGAATGACCTTAATTTCATGGTAATCCGCGAAAATAACGAGGGTGAATATTCCAATATAGGTGGCAGGATGTATGAAAATACTCCAATGGATATGGCCATTCAAAATAGTGTTTTTACCAAACATGGGGTGGAACGAGTGTTGCGGTACGCGTTTCAGTTGACACAAGAAATGGGGAAGCGTCATCGATTAACAGCAGCAACGAAGTCAAATGGAATTAACCATACGATGCCTTTTTGGGATGAATACGTTCAAAAAATAAATAAGGAGTATCCTGATATTCAAACAGATATTGTCCATATTGATGCCTTATGTGCTTATTTTGTTTCAAAGCCAGATTCCTTTGATGTCGTTGTAGCATCTAATTTGTTTGGTGATATCTTAACAGATTTAGGAGCAGCGATTGTGGGAGGCATGGGAATCGCACCTTCCGCTAATATCAATCCTGAAAAAAACTATCCTTCGATGTTCGAACCTGTTCATGGTTCAGCACCCGATATTGCAGGTAAAGGGATCGCTAATCCAACTGCAGCCATTTGGTGTGCCAGTATGATGCTGGAGCATCTTGGGGAAGTGGAATTAGCTCAGGAAATAATGGAAGCTCTTCAAATCGTTTTAGAAGAAGGAAAATGGGTCACCCCTGACCTTGGTGGGTCTGGAACAACGGTTGAATTCGGAGATGCTGTTTGTCATGCATTAAAGGAGCTACGATAAGGGAGTAATCATATAAGTCCAGTGTTGAAAGGGAGATGAACGATGTCACACAAAGCAGACATCCTCATTGTTGGTGGAGGAGTCATTGGTTCGAGTATTGCCTATAACCTATTAAATGATGGATATACAGGAAGGATAGTACTTTTTGAGAAGGATGGACTCTATGAATATGCATCGACCCCAAGAAGTGCTGGTGGGTTCAGACAGTTATTTACGACTCCAGTCAATATTCAACTCAGTCGTTATAGTTTACAAATCTATAAAAATTTCAAACAAACAATGGCTATAGATGGAGAAGAAGCAGAAATTGACTTTAAACAAAGAGGCTACCTTTTGCTGGCCACTGAAGAAATGATGCCTTTTTTTGAAAAGCAGCTGACTCTACAACATGCGCATGGTGTGCGTTCGCAGCTTTTGCAATCAAAGGATCTGCTGCCTATTATTCCAGAACTTACAACCGATGACTTAGCTGGTGGTCTATATTGTCCGGAAAGTGGTTATTTAGATCCGTACTCTGTGATGCAAGGATATATCAAGTACTCAAAGAAACTGGGTGCCGAATATGTGTATGAAGAAGTAGATAGCCTTTTACTAGAACAAAAAGAAATAAAAGGGGTCCGATTGACAAGTGGTGAGGAATATCATGCTCCTGTTGTCGTGAATTGTGCCGGTGCTTGGGCCTCCTTGTTAAGTGAAAAAATAGGGTTATCCCTTCCTGTTGTGCCTCTTCCACGCCAGATTTTCCAATATGACGTAGAAAAGCAACTAGAAAAGCCATTACCACTAACGGTTGACCCTACCGGAATCTACTTTAGACATGAAGGTGAAAAATATATAGCTGGATTTTCAGAGGATACCAAACCGAGAATAGACTTTAAATGGAGACGTTCCACCTTCGAGGAAAAGATATGGCCGACACTCGCTCATCGGGTAAAAAACTTCGAAAGAGTAAAGGTCGAAAGAGGATGGACAGGGTTATATGACTACAACACAGAGGATCAAAATGCAATCCTAGGACAATACCCAGAAGTAAAAGGATATTACGTAGCCTTCGGATTTAGTGGACATGGCATGCAACAAGCACCAGCTGTCGGAAAAGGATTATCCGAACTAATCCGAACAGGTAAATACGAAACACTAGACCTGACCCCGCTTAGAGTAGAGCGATTCGCGGAAAATCAACTCGTCAAAGAAGACGCGATTATCTAATCGATACAAAAAAAGGAGGACTACTATTGCTATTTATCAGTGCGGATGACCAAAGAAAAGCTCTATCCATGCAAGAAGCCATTGACGATGTCGCCATTGCATTAGGAGAATCATCAAAAGGAAATACACAAACACCCATCAGAACCACCATCTCTATTGACAAAAAGGAAGCAACCTCCCTATTCATGCCTTCTTTTGTCGAGGCAACCAAAAGCCTAGGAATCAAAATAGTCTCTGTTTTTCCACATAATCAGAAACTAGCCAAAAATACAATCAATGGTGTGATGCTAGTCGCAGATGTAGAAACCGGGGAACCCCTGGCATTAATAGAGGCTTCCTACTTAACCGTTTTTAGAACAGGTGCTGCTACTGGCTTAGCTACAAAACATCTAGCAAGGAAAAATGCAAAAAGATTAGCTGTTATCGGAACAGGTGCTCAATCCTGGGGTCTTATTAAAGCCGTAAAAACAGTAAGACCAATTGAAGAAATTGTTTTATATAATCGAACTGTACAAAAAGCTGAACAGTTAAAAGAAAAACTTAAAAGTGAGTACCCGGATACTCAAGTTATTGTTGCTGAAAGTAGTAGGCGGGCCGTATACAGAGCAGATGTTATAGTAACGGCCACCAATTCTAGCGAACCAGTTATTAGTGATCCAGTTTCAGCAGGGACACATATTAACGCAGTGGGTTCATTTCGACCTTCCATGCAAGAGATTCCGACTGGCGTTATGAAACAATCCCACAAAATAGTGGTGGAATCGAAAGAAGCAGCGCTCGAAGAAACTGGTGATTTAATAATTCCAATCAGAGAGGGGGTGCTCTCTCCGAAGGACATATATGCAGAACTTGGTAACATTGCCCTTGGAAAAATAGCAGGCCGTGAAAATGATCAAGAGATTACTGTCTTTAAGTCTGTTGGATTAGCAGCGATGGATGTTGTCATGGCTAAAGCAATCTATGACCGTGCTGTTTCTTTAAACTTAGGAACAAAGGTCCCGTTTTAAGCGCATATTTGTTTATTGTACTTCCTGTTGTCGACACCAGTAGGTTATTAGATTTCTGAATATTCAATCTAGTAAACGAAGGAAAGGGAAGGTGAAATGATGAAAGACAGTCAGGTTCTTTGGACGACAAGACTTGGATTTATTTTAGCAGCCATGGGGATGGCCGTTGGTACAGGGAATATATGGAGGTTCCCACGAATGGTCGCCGAGCATGGTGGTGGATCATTTTTAATAGGATGGGCCATATTTTTAATTCTTTGGTCTTTACCTCTCATCATGGTTGAGGTTTATATTGGTAGAAAAACAAGAATGGGGACAATGGGGTCCTTCAAAGAATTCATTGGTAAAAAGTTTTCATGGTTTGGTCCCATTATAACGATTGTCCTAGTTGGTATTACTTTTTATTACTCCGTTGTTGTAGGGTGGACTTTTAAATATTTCTACTTAGCTTTAACGGGCACATTTACAGATGATGTGGATTCAAATCAGTTATGGGAAAGCTTTACCAGTAACTCAGTGGAGCCAGTCTTTTTTCACTTTTTAGCTGTTGCTTTAACTGGCTTAGTAGTATTTATTGGTGTTACTAAGGGTATTGAAAGAATGTCAAAAATCTTTCTACCTATGCTATTTATCCTTCTTATTTTTACAGCGATTCGATCGATTACTCTACCAGGTGCAATGGAAGGATTAAGCTATATGTTCACCCCACAATGGGAGTACTTAGCAAAGGCATCAACCTGGCTAGAGGCATTATCTCAGTCAGCGTGGTCTGTTGGTGCTGGTTGGGGGTTATATGCTACTTATGCGATCTATACAAGAAAAAGAGACGATATTGCTCAAAACTCTTTGACAGCAGGACTCGGAAACAACTCAGTTGAATTACTAGCTGGGTTAACCATTATTCCTGCTATTTTTGCACTAGCTCCATCTCAAGAGTATATTGCCCAAGCTACTAGTTCTGGAAATACAGGAATCACTTTCATCTACATGGTGGAACTGTTAAACGTAATGCCGCAAACGTATATTTTCGGAATTGCTTTCTTTGGAGCATTGGCGTTTGCTGCCTTCACATCTCTTGTAGCCATGGTAGAGTTAATTACTCGTAACTTTTCTGACTATGGAATTCCAAGAAATAGAGCTGTCATCATTGCTGCCGGACTCATTTTTGTGGGAGGTGTTCCTTCTGCGTTAAGTATGGCGGTCTTTAATAACCAGGATTGGGTATGGGGAGTAGCCCTATTACTTTCATGTCTTCTTTATGCTGTTGCAGCCATTAAATATGGTGTAGAAAAAATGCGTGATGACATTAACGAAGTAAGTTCTATGAAAGTTAACAATTGGTGGGTATATTCCATTAAATATGTCATACCTGTGTTGTTTGTTATTACTACTGGATGGTGGATTTATCAATCTATGACATGGTATCCAGATACATGGTGGAAGCCATTTGAGGAGTTTAACGTCGGAACAATTGTGTTCCAATTAGGCCTCGCCTTCATAATTACGCCATTGTTGTTGCGCTTGAACCATAGATTAAGAAGCTCTGTGAAAGAGGAAGGGCTATCAGATTCTGAAACATTTGACTTAAACTCTTCCAATGATATTAAAGGGGGCATGTAAATGGGACTCTCAGCGATTATCATGATGATTATAATGCTCGGTGGTTTTTTTGGAAGCTTCGGATATATGATTTATCGAACAATCAAAGCGGACCGGTAAATCAAAAGCATTTTTTAAATAGATGAAAAGTGCCAATGTGGCACTTTTCATTCTTATATAAGCTTTCAATGAAAGGGTGATGATATGTCGAAAGTCATCATTGTCGGAGCAGGTATTATTGGGTTAAGTAGTGCCTATTTTTTAAAGAAAAGAGGAATGGAGGTCGTCCTGATTGACAAAGGAGTGCCAGGTGGCGCGTGCACTAGTGGAAATATGGGTTGGGTAGCACCATCATTGTCTGAACCTGTGCCTGCTCCAGGTCTTGTGAAAACGTCTTTGAAATGGATGTTAAAAAAAGATAGTCCTCTTTATATTAAGCCTACAGCTGTTCCCTCTTTATCAAACTGGTTATTTCAGTTTTGGAAGTTTTGTAACAAAGAGTCATACAAGGCTAGCTTTCAGGCAGGTCTTGAATTAAATAGGAAGACTCTTCAACTTTTTGATGAGCTTGAGGAAACCGAGGAGATTCATTTTGAATCCTACCGAAAGGGACTTTTGAATCTCTTTTTGGATGAAAGCTCAATAGAAAAACGAATAGAGGAACTAAAGCCTGCCCAACAAATTGGAGTCCCTAAACCGGAAGTGAAGACAAGAGATGAGTTAATAAAAATGGAACCAACTATTTCTGAAAAGGTTAAAGGTGGAGTGTATTTACCTGCAGAACGACATGTTCGACCAGAGTCGTTTAGTAAAGGTCTTCACGATTGGTTAATAAACAACGGAGTAACAATTTTACAAGAATATGAGATTACTGATTTTGTTGTTAAGGGAGGTAGCATTGCTGCTGTTAGAACGGGTAACGAATTGTATGAGGGAGATGAATTCCTCGTTTCTGCCGGGGCATGGGTAGGCTTGTTAATGAAAAAAGTAGGAAAGCATTTACCAATTACAGCTGGAAAAGGATACAGTTTGACGATTTCTTCACCATCCTTCAACATTCAACAACCTGTATATCTTGGAGATTCAAAAGTAGCGATCAGCCCTTTTAAAAATGCCATTCGGATAGGTGGTACCATGGAGTTGTCTGGAATCAATACACACTTTGATGAACGAAGACTCTCTAATATACGACAATCCTTTAATCAGTACTTCGGCAAACCAATCAGTGGGAAGGAGCAGAAATGGGTGGGGATGCGCCCAATGACACCAGACGGACTACCTGTACTTGGGAAACTAGAAGGCTATGAAAACCTTTATGTAGCTACTGGCCATGCAATGAGTGGAATAGCTATGAGTTTAGCTACTGGAGTCATTATGTCGGAGCTAATAAGCGAGGGTAAAACAGATATACCGATTCAGCCGTTCGCTCCAGAACGTTTCAGCTTGAAGGGGAATACTGCAGGAAGTGGGAAAGAAAAGACTGTGGTGAGTTAGTTTGTTATAGATAGATTGGAGGGAGTCTAGGGTGATTCATCGATATGAGGTTGTCATTGTTGGTGCAGGAACAGCAGGAATGTCTGCGGGGATGTTTTTGGCTAAAAAAGGGGTTAAAACACTTCTTATAGACGCTTTTGATCCACCTCACAACCAAGGAAGTCATCATGGTGATACGAGAATTATTCGTCATGCATATGGTGAAGGCCGTTTCTATGTGCCGTTAGCTCTACGTGCCCAAAGTCTATGGGAAGAACTTGAAAAGGAGTCTGGTGAGACTTTATTTTTACAAACGGGGATTCTTGGAGCAGGAAATACAGATTCTCCTTTTATTAAGGAAACAGTTAAAAGTGCCAAAGAATATGATTTACGCCTTGAAGTAATGAATGCAGAAGACATTCAAAAGCGGTGGTCTGGTATACAATTGCCGGAGGACTTTATTGGATGTTTTGAACCTAATTCGGGCATTTTATTAGCTGAAAAATGTGTAGCTGCTTTTCGGAAGCTTGCTTTACGTTATGGGGCTGATTTATGGACTTATACGAACGTCGAGGCTTTGAAGTCCCAAGAAGAAGGTATTGAAATCAAAACGAATAAGGGGAAGGTGTATGCGGATCGATGTATTGTTACAGCTGGTGCTTGGACTAGTCGGTTATTACATACTCTTGAAATACCACTAACACCTACCCGAAAAACCGTTTCGTGGTTTGAAGCAGATGAAACTCGATTTAATGCAAATGTCTTTCCAGGTTTCTTTTTTCAGCTTCCTACCCAAAGCTACTATGGGTTCCCTTCCATTGACGGGTGTGGAGTTAAGCTTGGGCGGATGGATGGTGGACAATCGATTGATCCTGATAACATGAATCGAACTTTTGGTGATTTTGAGGAAGACGAGGGAGATGTACGTGGATTTCTTCAAGAATATATGCCAGCAGCTGCAGGTAAATTAAAACAAGGTAAGGTTTGTATTTTTACCCGAACACCTGATGAACATTTTATTATGGATACTCACCCCGAATACAAAAATGTACTCATTGCCGGAGGGTTTTCAGGGCATGGATTTAAATTTGGCAGTGTAATGGGTGAGATTCTTTCTAAATTGTCTCTAGGAGAGGCTATTCCATTTGATTTGTCTCATTTTAAGCTCGGAAGGTTCCTGAACAAAGAGAAAAAGAGCAGGCTCTAGCGTACTAGAGCCTGTTTTGAATTTACTCTTAAAATGGATTTCCCGGTACAGTCCCACTTACGGGATAGATTCTTTTGATCTTTCTTTGCTCTTCTAATAGACTGCACAGCTGTTCTTTAATTTGTTTCGATTGAATGGTTTCATTAGATGGGTTAGCCAAATTAACCCTTTCACAAGGATCTTTTGTTATATTGTACATTTCGAATTCGTAGTTCACAGGTTCTGTTTTGGTTGTTGTCATACTAATCGTTGTCATTTGAGTAGGGGTAAGGGGAACCTGTGCTTTTATAGTTGATTGCTGATCCTCCTGACCTGGTTTGCTCCAAAATTGGGGGTTATCAAAATAACGAGAGAGCTTCCAGACTTCTTTTTCTTTGTGCTCACCAGTTTCTAATCTCGTAATAACCGTTTCAATATGATTGGGTTGGATGACTGCCTCATATGGTTCCCCCGTTACCGTTACTTGATTACTCCCTCTAGTAACTTCATCATCACTCATAAAATAAATAGTATCTGTTTGGTCTATTTCTTTTCCATAAACAATAGGAGTGAGATCTTTACCGACAAGCGGGTGTACCTCCGTATGGTCCTTTCTTAATTCATCTTGTACACTGTCAACCTTAATTCCTGCTAATCCAAGCATGGTTGGAACGATATCCACATGACTAGTTAACAGATTACTTGTGACAGAAGCGGGGAAAAGCTTAGGATTATGGATGATAAAGGGAACATGAATTGCCTCTTCATATGCATTATGCCACTTCTGAAATAATCCACCATGTGATCCTAATAAGCTGCCGTGGTCAGCAGTGAAAAGCACAATTGTATCTTCATAAAAACTCGTTTCTTGCAGTGCTGTAAACACTTTAGCCAGCTCTTGATCTACCTGTTTATGCAAAGAGTAATAGAGTTGACGATAGAAGAGGGTGTCTTTAGTTGGTTGGAAGGCTTTTTGGTAAGCGTCGCGATAACTCTTTTGGGCAACTGGCTTGGTTTCTAGTGATTCACTAGAGGTCGGAGCTTCTTGGATAAAAGGAACGGAAGAATCTATTTGAAAATCAAAGGTTGGTAAATCTTTCGTTAATTCTCCATAAAGGGTGATATCATGTGGGTTTACAAAAGAAGCTACAATCAGCCAAGGCATGTCAGGTGATGATGGTTTTTCCAGTTCTCCTAGTAATTCAACTACCTCAGCAGCATAAACTTGATCCCGTCCAGAAATGCCTGCTGCAGCAGATGAACCCGAATTATGCGGAGCTTGTCCATGGGGTTCTGGTCCTATCCATCCTGTGAATCCATATGAATCTAGTTGATTAGATTGTTTGTACATCTCCTCATTTGCACGATTAGGAATTCCTGTTGTTCCGTTGAAAGAGAGGAGTGCATTATGAGTGCCTGGTATCAAAATGTCTTCATCCGATAAATGCCATTTACCTTTCCAATAGGTTTGGTATCCCGCTGTACGAAAATAGTCTCCCAATGTCGGAACCGTACTGGGATGTAGCCAAAAGCTGTCTGGATCAAACGCGCCTTTAGCAGCTCCAGTCGTTTGGGTTACACCATGTAAAGAAGGATACTGACCTGTATATAACGTCGTTCGACTAGGTGAACATGCTGTACTCCCTGCGTAGTGGTTTAAAAATTCTATACCGTTTTTCCTTAACGCCTCTTGTGTTACTAAATGCTCCTTTCTCCACGACTTTAATTCACTCGTCTCATATGTGGTGGGATAACGTTGTTCATCGACCATTAAAATAAGGAAGTTGGGACGTTTTTTCTTTTTACCTAACGGATTGAACAAATAGATTCCTCCTTTCTCGATATAACAATATATGCAAAGAGAGCTAGGAAGATTGAACTAAATTTCCAATAGTCGAATCACTCGTGAATCCTCAATTCTGATTACTAAGAAAAGTGTAAATTTTCTAAATACAACTTGACAATTTCTAGTCTGTGCGATATCTTACTGAATAACAGTAGTATGATGTTGAATCCTTTTGTCGTTTGTATAACGTTATATTATTTTTATTAAAAACAATGGATATCTATTATTCATCGCTCATTATTGTAAGCGCTTTACTATTACGCAACATGACATGTACTCACTTGGTAAACACCTATTATTGGAAGAATTTTCAATCCGGAAATTCCTGTCCCTTTATGCATCTAGAACCCTATACATATGAAAAATAAATAAATATACGTTTATTTATCGTCACACAATTTACTTTACATAAACGAGGTGGGAGAATGGGCGATACTGTACAATTTTTAGTTACTGGATTAACCATCGGAAGCATTTACGCAATCGTGGCTCTTGGATTTGTAACGATTTATAGTGTTACAAAGGTCATTAACTTAGCTCAGGGTGAGTTCGTTATGCTCGGCGGAATGACCATGTTTTCTTTGACTCATGCTGGAATACCGTATTTTTTAGCATTCCTACTAACAATCCCTATAGTAGTGGTCATAGGTTGGCTCATAGAGTTTGTGATTGTTAAGCGGGCAAAGGGTGCTGACCCTATTAGCGTCATTATCCTAACAATAGGAATTGCAATCCTAATAAAAGGGGTTGCAAGTATGGTTTGGGGGAAAGATTCAGTAAAGGTAGAACCTTTTACAAATGATGCCCCATTGAACATTTTTGGAGCAGCTATTACACCACAGAGCATATGGGTTATGGTGTTTATGCTTGTAATTGTAGCTGTACTTTATGTGTTAATGGAAAAGACTATGGTAGGTAAAGCATTTAAGGCGTGTTCTATTAATCCTTTAGCCGCCAGACTCATGGGGATTAGTCCGAATGTGATGTCTTCCTTATCGTTTGCACTAAGTGCGGGACTTGGCGCGTTAGCTGGACTCGTTATTAGTCCGATTCTCTTCCCAGCCTATGATATGGGTCTAATGCTTTCAATCAAAGGATTTTCTGCAAGTATTTTAGGTGGTCTTGGTAGTGCGCCTGGTGCTGTAATTGGTGGGCTTTTATTAGGCGTTATTGAATCTCTTGGTGCTGGGTTTATCAGCTCGGGTATGAAGGATGCCATTGCTTTTGGTGTCGTTTTAATTCTATTACTAATTAGACCATTCGGTTTATTAGGTGAAAAGAACGTTGGAAAGGGAGGCTTGTAAATGATACAAAAAGGCGTTCAACAGATGAGCTGGAAAGGTGTAGCTTTCTTCAGCCTGTTCATACTAGTCCTTCCATTTATCTTTTCTTCTTCCTTTTATTTAACCAAGGCTACATTCGCAGGGATTTATACGATAGTAGCTGTTGGATTAGGGTTACTCATGGGGTTTGCTGGTCAAATCTCATTAGGTCAAGCTGCATTCTATGGTGTAGGAGCCTATTCCACTGCCGTTTTAACAGGTACTTACGGATTAAATCCATGGCTTACTCTAGTAATCTCGATTTTAGCGCCAGCTGTCATTGCCTATATTTTAGGTCATACAATGGCTAGACTTCATGGATATTATCTAGCTATGGCTACGCTGGCATTTGGAATTATTATTCATGTGCTATTAGTAGAGTGGAAAGCAGTTACGAAAGGTGCGTCTGGTTTTTATGGAATTCCCAAAATAGAAGTGTTCGGATTTTCTTTTACTCAAGGATTATCCTACTTTTATCTCGTGTGGGGAATAGCGATTTTAGTCATTATCCTATCCCTAAACATCATCCACTCCAGAATAGGCCGTGCCTTACGTTCTATCCATGATAGTGAGATTGCTGCAAGTTCTATGGGCGTAGATACAGGTAAATACAAAATGCAAATTTTCATTTTAAGCTCATCACTAGCTGGCTTAGCTGGATGGTTATTTGCCCATATGTCTTACAGTATTTCTCCAGGTTCTTTTAGCTTAGATCATTCTATTTTGTTTCTCGTTATGGTTGTATTAGGAGGATCTACTAGTGTTTGGGGGCCAGTGTGTGGAGCCTTTCTCATAACAGCGATCAATATTGTCGTACATACATTGGGTACTCATTTTTCCTTTATTACGAGTGATTTTGAACAAGTCTTGTATGGGCTTATTCTAATACTAGTTGTGATTTTTCTGCGTAAAGGCTTTTTCCCTACGGTTGCACCAATTTTACAAAATTTAATGAAAAAGGGGCAATCTAAACAGTCTTCAGTACAAGCTGAGGCCGAAAAGGGGGATCAACATGTCTAACCTACTCGAAGTGAAAAATGTAACCAAACGGTTTGGTGGAGTTGTTGCAAATAAGAGTGTTTCCTTTAGCGTTGAAGAAGGGACCATTACAGGATTAATTGGTCCGAATGGTGCTGGAAAAAGTACGTTGTTTAACATGGTTTCTAGTGTCTTTCCTCCAACATCCGGTGAAATTTGGTTTAGCAATCAACGAATAGATTCCATGCAGTCCTATAAGATTGCACCTCTTGGAATATCTAGAACGTTCCAGAATTTACAGGTTTTTAAAAACATGACGGTATTAGAAAATGTCATGATTGGCTTACATACGAGAACAAAATCTGGGATTCTATCGGCTGCTTTACGTTTGCCACAGACGAATAAAGAAGAGAAGTTCATATACAAGAAAGCAATGGAATATTTACGATTAACTGAAATAGATACCCTGGCTGATACACTTGCAGGGAGTTTACCCCTTGGAAAACTTAGATTACTAGAGTTAACCCGTGCCTTGGCAACAGAGCCTCAACTGTTGTTACTGGATGAGATTGCAGCAGGACTGAATCATCAGGAGACTGCTGAAATGAGTAAGCTAATTCAGAGGATTAACCAAAAGGGAACTACCATTTTTGTAGTAGAACATGATATGGATTTGGTGATGTCCATCTGTAATAAAGTCATTGTATTAGATCAAGGAGAAAAAATTGCGGAAGGCACACCAAAAGAGATTCAATCTAATGAAAGAGTGATAGAGGCTTACCTAGGTACAGATGAGGAAGAGGTGACCCAAGTTTGAACAGAATGTTAGAAGTTCGTGATGTTTCCTTTAGTTATGGTCCTATTCAGGCATTAAAGCAAGTTGCTTTTCATGTAGATAAAGGTGAAATTGTCGCTATGCTGGGAGCCAATGGAGCAGGAAAAACAACTTTGCTCAAGAACATTTCAGGGTTACTAAAACCATCTAGTGGGATAATTCAATTTAATGGTGAAGACATTACACCGCTTGAAGCGGAGAAAATTGTTCAAAAAAAGCTCATTCAAGTTCCAGAACATAGGCAAGTATTTAGTACGATGACGGTGTTAGATAATCTGTATCTAGGCGCATATCATCACTACAAAAGTACAGGGAAGAAAGAAATAGAGGAAGAAGTGGAAAAGGTATTTTCCTTGTTTCCTATTTTAAAAGAACGTAAAGATCAATTAGGTGGAACCCTCTCAGGAGGTCAACAACAAATGCTTGCCATTGCTAGATCTATAATGGCAAAACCTGATCTATTATTACTAGATGAACCATCATTAGGGTTAGCTCCTCTTATTGTGAAGGAAGTCCTGCAGTACGTCAGAAATATGCGTGATGAATTCGGAGTCACCGTTTTGTTAATTGAACAGAATGTAAACGCTTCCCTAAAAATAGCAGATAGAGGATATGTCATGGCTCATGGTTCCATTATCAAAGAGGGAACATCTGAATCCTTATTAAATGATACAGAAGTAAGAGAGGCATTTTTGGGGCACACATTGAATTAACCGCGGAAAACCCGCGTTTAAGAATAATTTAGTAAGACGAGGGGGATATGACATTGAAGAAGTTTTCTGTATGGTTTGCAGTACTACTTTTAGCCATTGGTCTAGCTGCTTGTTCTAGTTCAGAATCTGGTGGAGATGGTGATGCAGAGGTTTACAAAATTGGAGCCATCTACTCTAACACAGGTCCTGGAAGCCCGCTTGGTGTACCAGAATGGAATGCTACTAAACTATTGGTAGAACAAATCAATGAAAATGGCGGAATTAACGGAGTAAAGCTGGAAGTCATTTTAGCTGATGATGAATCCACACCGGAAAAAGCCATCGAAGAAATGAACCGCTTAATTCACGATGAAAAAGTGTTAGCTGTTCTCGGAACAACAACAAGTGGGCCTTCCCTTGCAATGAAAGGGATTGCTATGGACAATCAAGTCCCAGTCATTTCTGCTGGTGCTAGTATTGATATTGTGACACCTGTTGAGGAATCTACATGGGTCTTTAAAACACCACAATCAGATGCTCTAGCTGTAGAGCGTGTTTACATGTACCTTCAGGAAGAAGGAATGACAAAGGTTGGGATTCTGGCTGACTCTAACGCATACGGACAAAGTGGAGTACAGTTGTTAGAAGAACTACAGGATGACTTTGGAATTGATATTGTTGCAAATGAATCGTATAACACAGAAGATGCTGATATGAAAACGCAGCTTACGAAAATCAATAGCTCTGGTGCAGAGGCTGTTATTGTATGGGGAACAAATCCTGGTCCTGCAATTGCAGCTAAAAATATGAAAGAGCTTGGCATGACGATTCCTTATATTGGAAGCCATGGTATTGCCAATCAATCGTTCCTTGACTTAGCTGGTGATGCAGCGGAGGGCGTCGTAATTCCGACAGGTAAGTTATTATTCCCAACTCAAATCCCAGAAAGTGATCCACAATTTGAAGTCATTAGTAAGTTTTATGATGACTACACAGCTGAGTTTGATAGTGAACCAACGAACTTTGGATCTTATGGTTATGACAATATTATGTTAATTGTGGAATCATTAGAAAACGGTGCAACTGACCGTGAATCAATTCGTGACTATCTAGAAAACAACATCAAAGATTTTGTGGGTGCAACGGGTGTGTTCAATTTCAGTGCTGAAGACCATAACGGATTAACCGCGGACAGTTTAGTACTCGCTGAAGTAAAAGATGGTAAGTGGACATATAAAGAGTAACCTATATTTATTAAAAGTAAGGTTAAAATGCATTCATCTACATCAGATGAGTGCATTTTACTTCATATCGAGGTGTGGAAATATGAGAGACGCTATAATAGAAAGAGTAACAGCTGATCCTTATGCGAAAAGCTTAGGAATTGAGATTGTGAAAGTAGAAGAAGGTTTGGCAAAAGTAACGATGACGATTCAAGAACACATGCTCAATTTTCACGGTGCAGCGAATGGTGGAGTCATTTTTTCACTAGCCGATGTAGCATTTGCCATCGCCAGTAATTCTTACGGTCAAACTGCAGTAGGAATCAATGTTAATATCAATTATATGAAGGCAGGGATGGTAGGAGACATATTGACTGCAACTGCAACCGAAGTATCCAAGAATCCTAAATTAGGATTATACCGGATGGTGGTCACAAATCAGCATGGAGAATTTATTGCTTCCGCTGATGGAATGGTTTATAGGAAGAAAGAGCTGTTTGGGTAAAACATAAGTCATGGTAGTTCGATAAATTTTAAAATAGGGTGGGGAGAACTCTCTCCATCCTTTTTCAATTTTCCGATAGGTTATTTAATGAATATGTCGGGAGTGCTTTATACTCATTACCAAAAATATCTATCTTAAGGTAAAATTAGGATAAGCTAACGAATGGAACAAAATTGATCATTAACTTTAAATTGAAGTAGTTTCTGAAGACATGTAACCTAATCAATAGGACACTAAGGGGGAAACGAACATGACCACTGAGTTATCGCAACAACAACGAGAGGAATTACTCCAAGTATTGAAGAACCGCTTTGAAAAGAACATGAACCGCCATGAAGGTTTGGAATGGGCCAATATCCAAGAAAAGCTGGAAGCAAATCCAGAGAAACTGTGGCCGCTTTATGAAATGGAAAGAACGGAAGGGGAACCAGATGTAGTTGGTTATGATGAAAAGACAGACGAATACATTTTTTATGACTGTTCAAAGGAAAGTCCAAAAGGTCGTAGAAGTGTTTGTTATGACCGTGAAGCCCTGGAAGCTAGAAAAAAGCATAAACCAGAAAATAGCGCTATAGATATGGCAGCAGACATGGGCATTGAAATGTTATCAGAAGAACAATATCGGAAGTTGCAGACACTTGGTAATTTTGATTTGAAGACGTCGAGTTGGGTACAAACACCCGCTAATATTAGAGGACTCGGCGGAGCCCTTTTTTGTGATCGGCGATACGACACTGTCTTTGTGTACCACAATGGAGCAGACTCTTATTATGCTGCCCGAGGTTTCCGTGGTTCGCTAAAAGTTTAATCTTGTATTAAAAGCTCTGAATTTAATATTCTGAGCTTTTTTCTTTGTGCGCCCAGCATGGGTGCAATCTATAGGGTGCAAGTCCCGAACTGTGAAGGCAGAAGTAGCAGTAGCTTAACGCAAGGGTGTCCGTGGTGACGCG